>NZ_AUNI01000009.1:300000-551181 GCF_000447795.1 Bacteriovorax sp. Seq25_V
CACTCTTATGAGACATATAATATTGATGATACTTTTCAAAAGACCAAAAAACCTATTTGGACTTTTTCTTCAGGTTTTGATGAGAAAGGCGAAAGCCACCATTTTGCAGAAGTAGATTATTTATTTGGTGAAAAACTCTATGTTGAAAGTATTTATACCTCTTTTTATGATGACGGACTCAAGGAGTTTTATAGCTTAAATGGTTCGACTTATCTTGGAAGTAGCTTGGTTTCTCTTAATAGTGCGTTCACGAGCAAGGATAATGCTTTTGAGTTATCTTCAAAATTTAAATTGTTTCAGGATCTTAGTACTCAATTGTCTTATACGCGTGTTAATGGGTTAACTTCTGAATTATTAGAAGGGGATTTAGGACTTAAAGATATTGCAAGACTTACAGTTCTGTTCCCATTGAAGTTTATTTCAAACTTGCAGTTATTTTCGGAATTTAAATACAAGAAATTCAAAAACACAGATACTCTGTGGCAGAGATATCGGCTTTCATATTTTAAAGGAAAGCTATATTCATCATTTTATTTTGAAGATTTAGATGGTTATAGTTTTGTTGAACTATTTAATAGGTATGTTTTTGGAAAAAATGAATTGCGCTTTGAGACTCGAATTTCGCATAGTGAGATTGAAAATATTAGTCTCGAACTATTACATCGAAACTCTAGGTTTTCACTGAGTGGTGATATTTCTCATTATGTTGATAGCGAATTAACAACAACAACGCTTAGTTATAATCATCGTTTGAAATATCTTACTCTCGGAGCAAATCTTAGTCATAATAAAAAGGAAAGTATAATTGGAATCAATTTATCTTATGGACTGAATTACGATGATGGAAAAACACAAATTTATGAAAAGAAAACTAGTGCTTATGGAAGCTTGAAAATAATTGCATTCGAAGATCTCAATGGAAATAATACTTACGACGAAGATGAGCCATTGACTGAGAATGTTGAATTTAGAAAAGTTACAGGTTCATTAACTGAAAAAACAAATGTTTTGGGAGTCGCGACCTTTACGCACTTGATTCCAAATAAGCCTGTTGATATTAAAATTAGTATGAAAGATGTAGAAAATATTTACTTGAAGGCTAATAAGAAAGGATTTCGTATTTGGCCAAGGGTTGGTAAAAATGCCACTATTTATGTACCTCTTTCAATTAGAGGAGAAGCTGAAGGAGAAGTTCAGTTAACAAATCCGAATATAGTGATGAGTGATATCGATGTGTATATTATTGATACAAATAATGAGAAAAGAAAAATTCGAGTTGAAAATGATGGTTACTTTTGGGTAGATAATCTTGCTCCTGGAGATTATCATCTAAGGATAGAGTGCTCTAAATGTGAAATAGAAAGTTTTGAAAAAGAATTCTCAATGCCAAGTGGTGGAGATAGCCTATTCATTGAAGGATTAAGAATATGAAGTTTTTTCTGTGTTTTTTACTTTCGAAAATAGTCATGGCCATTGCAATAGAAGTCTCTGTCGTTCAGGATATGAACTTTGGAAGCTTAGCTCAAGGCGATGCTGAAACTCGAGTTCGGACAGTTAAAGGAGACTCTGGAAATGCTCGTTTCACAGTAACTGGAGATAAGAGAGCAACTTACACAATCATTCTCCCTACAAGTTTTACGATCTCGCGCTTTGGAGCGGGTACTTTTCCGTTAACTGTATCTCAAATAGAATCTAATCCTGCTGCTGGAGCAAATGGAAACCTTGGGAGTAAAGGTACTGAGACTATTTACGTAGGGGGGACCTTACAGGCAATACCAAACAATCAACCAGGTGGTTCATACAGTGGGGATTTTTTGATTGAAGTTTTATATTAGAAAATCACCTCAATAACTGAATCTTTCTTAATTATAATTTCTTCTTTTTGACCAGCATATTTTTTTTCTATTCTTCGATTTGAATTAACTACTTTATCTAAATTTTTATTAAGAATTATTTTTTGTTCAGCATTATTGTTTATATAATCAACGGCAGGAAGAACCCTCATTCTAGCTGTCGCAGTTGCACTCGCTGCTTGAACATTTGTAATGCTCATAAGAAGTGCTGTAATAAATATGAAGATCTTTTTCGAACTCATAAGAATATTTTGGACTAAACATCGAAATTCTTTGGGGTGAAGTTCTCTTAAGATTTTTTGGGAAAAGGTTAATTTTTAGCATTAGGTAATAGCCTGAAAATGTATGAGAGTTAATTTAGACATCGGTTAAGAAAAATTAACCCTGTGTAGGACATTGCGCCAGGCCTCATAGTGCAAACTTCTGGAGGGGTCCCTGTTTTAAATCATATTTTGATCTTTTCTAGATCTTCCTTATTTAAGTGCTTATTATCACATTCATAAATGATAGGCATAACTTACATACAAGATTTTATTCCTTAACTTAGAATCATCTAAAAAAGGAGTACACAAATGAATAAATTAGTTTATGGAGTATTAACCCTACTTTCGCTTTCTTCACTAGCTGCTGAGAGCAACATGATGATGAGAATGAGAGTTATTAATGTGATGCCTGAGGAGAAAGGGACACCAACTGTGGTTGGTGGAGAAGTAAAGCTAAATAATGCTTCAGTTCCTGAAGTCGACTTTACCTATTTTTTTAATAAAAACTTTGCTGCAGAGTTGATTCTTGCAACTACAACCCATAAGGCGAGCGCTTATAAAACGTCATTAAATAACTTAGACTTAGGAGATGTCTCATTATTACCACCGACTCTTCTAGGTCAATATCACCATGATTTTGGAAATTTTAAGCCATATGTGGGAGCAGGTATTAACTATACTATCTTCTATGGTGAGGATACTGGCGTTGCTAAGAATGTAACATATGACAATAGTGTAGGTTATGCTTTCCAAGTTGGTGCTGACTATAAAGTTGCAGATAATCTCTATATTAACTTTGATGTTAAAAAGTTATATCTTTCAACTGATGTTGAGGTAGAAACTTATTCAAATGGAACTGTAAAAGCTGAAGTTGATATCGATCCATACATCGTTGGTGTGGGATTCGGTTTCAAGTTTTAAAATTGTATATGATACAAGGTCGGAAAAAGGCCTTGTATCATCTATAGCTTTAGAAGAAGTTCATCCAGAGAATTTATAGCATTATCGTTGAATGCGTTAACTTCTTCCTTTAAACGATTACAAAAATTTTCAAGCTCTTTATTCTTATCATGGATCGCTATCATGTTTAGAGCTTCAATCCATAATCTTAATATCGAAAGCAGGGAAACACTATTAGAAGAAGGACAGCGAAAACAAGCTACTTCACGCTCAACAACTTCTTCGGCTTCTGTCGAAACTTTTCCTGTCGTTAGTTCTATGTTTTCAGTAGAAAGATCAAAGTACTTAATCTTGATATCGAGAAAATGATTTATTACTTTATTTTTAATTTCCTGTGAGAAAATTCTTGCTTGACCTTCACCATCAAGTTCCACAATAGGACTTTTTATAAAGATCTTATTACTCATCCCGGTAATCCAAATTTCTCGACTTTATCCAGTAGGGTCCCAAATACCTTATCGCTATAAACGATGTAGTCATTTGCTCCAATTTTAAACATTTCAAGAACATCTTCCTGGTCTGCTTTCTTGTCAACAAATAGTATTTGTAAAATATCTTTTTTCCTAAATTCTCTTGTTAGGCCTATAAGCTCTGCGGCAGACATGTCACTTGAATTTCCAAGGACAATGAGGCTCTTATACTCTGGATCCTTTTCAAGCTGTGATAAAGCCTGAAAACCACTATTAGAAAGATCGGTATAGTAGCCTTGAAGCCTAAATCTCGAGGCCAAGCTGTCACGGCGAGATGCTTTTGAGTCAACGATCATTATTTTGGGTTTGGATTTTTCTTTCATTAGTGACTCTTCGGTGATTTTTTTTAAATTCTAAGTCTATAAATTAATATTGACAAAATATAGGGAAAAAAAATAATATTCTCTCCACAAAACTAGTCAGTTTTATGCGCGAGTAGCACAGTTGGTAGTGCGCCACCTTGCCAAGGTGGAGGTCGCCAGTTCGAACCTGGTCTCGCGCTCCATATAAAAAAGCCTTCCTTACGGAAGGCTTTTTTTTTATCTTTCACATACTTTTTTAATTAAGAAGGCAAGTGACTTTTAAATTGATCACAATAATCTGGAAATTCTCTACAGGCTTCAAATACAAGGTCTTCTATTGCTTCTTGTCGTCTCCCAATAGAAATAGAAGCAGATATTAACGAATCATAAATGCTAAAGCTTTTAATATCATTTTTTATTAGCTCAATTCCTTCTTTGAATATTTCACCTGCATTTCTCGATCTTTTAAAAACATCAAATTCAAGTGCAAGGAAAGGTTTTATATCAGTATAGTTATGACGATATTTTTCGATAAACTTTTGTGCTAGGTCGTAGTTTTCTGACTCTTCAATAATACTATTGATAACCATTTGCAGGATATTGAAATTTTGACCACCTGATATCGCAATAGAGTCATTAAGTGCTTCTCCCGCGAGATTTGGTTTATCTTTCATTAGCGCTTTACCGGCAAGAGCGAGAGCTGCCGCAATATTAAGTTTGGTTTGTTGATCAAGGTCCGCGTCGTTCTTATATGCTTCACAGATTTTTACGACTTCTACATTTGATTTATTAAATAATAAAATTTTTAAAATATTTGGAAGCTTACTCGCACTAGGAGTATAATGTTTTGTAAAGCTTGCAACATAGTTATATGCGAGATCAAAATTTCTTTGATTGTAATAAATATTAATAATTTCAGATAATGCAAAATAATTCTTAGCATCGATTTCAATAATTCTTTTAAGAGAAGTTAGGGCATCATCAAAATTATTCAAAGAAAGGTTTATTCGAGCTGACATTAATTCTCTTTGAATTTCTGGAACATCAATTTCAAATGCTGCACCCATAAAAGATTTCGCTTTTTCTGAGTGCCCCTGATTAAGTAGTTCCATAATCTTAAAAGTGAAGAGGTGAGACTTTGTTACATTCACTCTTTTTTCAAACTTATCAGCAAAGTAATCTAGGGTAGTTTGAAAGTTTTGAACTCCAGTTAAAACACCGTCAATATCATAATCATGCTCTAGGTTCTTAAGGCTTGGGTGATCTAGCTCAGTTAATATAAAGAACAAACTTTTTAATCTATTGGCCTGCAAGTCAAAGTGAAGATTTCTTAGGTCGATAACATTTGCGCCTTCAAGCAGATAATTTGATACAATAATATTAGGAGAGTGTTCCTCTAATACTTCCTTTGCCGTTTTGTAGTCCTCCGCAATTCCAATACCTCCTATAGGAAAGCCCAAAGTCACAAAAACTCTTTTAAGGTTATTTCTCATGGCCTTGTTATTACTAACAATTAGTACCTGAGACTCACCAAAAGTCTTTTTGATCTTTTGTACAAGGTCTGGTGATACGACTTCGACTTCTTTATTCAACTAAAACATCCTATTTACAGAGAAATCATGAAGATTTCTTAACTAAGTTTATCTAAGATATGTTAGCTATTAAGAAAAATTAACACAATGCAAAATAGACTAAATAGAGATTAATTTTCCATTCTTGTTCAAAACTTTACCTGTAAAATCAATTGCTTCGGGATTGTAGATGGGCTGTTTTCCATGTCCACCTGGGATGTCGAGAATATATGTTGGGAGTAACCATCCGGGTAAATGTGTCCTTAAATTGGCAAAAATTTTCCTCCCTTTTGGGATATCTAGCTGAAAATGCATTGCTCCTTTGACACGATCAGGATGATGTAGGTAATAAGGTTTTATATGATACCGGTTAATTTTCTTATAAAGATCTATTAAAATCAGATGGTTATCATTAATTTTATTGAGTAAAACTGTTTGCGAGAGTAAGTTTAAAAACTGGATCTGTCCGAGCTTAGTTAAGCTGCTAGAAACAGGTTCATCAATTTCATCACAGTGGTTAATGTGAATTGCCATACTCAAAGTTTCAAATCTTTTTGAAAACTCACTAAGTAGTTCAACCAAGGCCTCGTCGATTCTAAGGGGAAGAATTACCGGTGTTCTTGTGTGAAGTCTCAAGTACTTTATTTGGGGGATCCTTGAAAACTCTTCAAAGTAAAAACGGAGCCTCTCATTACTTAACATTAGAGGGTCTCCTCCTGAGAAAATAACTTCTTCTATTTCTGGATGAGACTCGATATATGATTTTGCTTTTTCAAAATCTTGCTTGAAGATATCGTCACTTGCACTAAGTTCATTCTTTCTAAAACAGTAGCGACAGATTACAGGACATACAGTTGTGGGAAAAAAGAGAATTCGATTATCGTAGCGATGAACGATAGCACCTTCTTTGCTATGAACTTTGTCTCCAATTGGATCTTCAAGACCATCTTCTTGTAGTGAACTCAATTCTTCAGTAGATGGAATAAATTGCTTCCAGAGTACACTCTCACTTCCAGCTTCTTTTATTCGATGGGCAAGATTATAAGGAACGATAATATCGTAGGGCATTTCTGGTAGATCAAGACCGAAGAATTGATTGATATGCTCAATACTCTTTAGAGCAAATCTAAAATCATCCTGCCATGTTTTGATCTCTATTTTATTCATCGCTTATTAGTTTTGTTCTTCTTGTTGTTGCTTGATTTCTTTGAGATGGTGGTACTTGGCCCAAGCGGCACAACCTCTAATAAGTAATGCACCATAAGTTCCAATCCCAGTAAAATGGATGAGAACCTTCTCTGTTGATAGATTTCCAGTATTTTGTAATAGCCAGTAAATCCACGCGAGTAGGACAATGTGAATTACAAATATTAAAAACTGTTGAACTCTATAAAAAAGAGTTTTTCCTTTAATTATCATCTTTGTTCTCTTTCTTTAGATCGGCTTTTTCAGTCTCTTCTTGTATTTCTCTAAACTCGACAATCTTTTTTAAACTAAAAGACTTATACATATCACTTTTCAAACAGTGAGCGTAGAGCACGCTTCCTTGAGGAAGTGGAAGAAAGCTAATTGGACGAACTGGACGGAACTTACCACTCATACTTCCGCCTTTATACTTAATTTCAATCGGAGTTTGATTTTCTAAAAACTTTTTAATATCGGAAAGTTTCTCTGGAATTTCAGATTCAAGAGCTTTTTTAAATTCCTTAACATTGAAAATTCTTCCTTCAGCTAAGGCCCTATTTGATTTGATAAGTTTTAGTGTGTTTGTGAAAATTTTTAAACAAGCAAAAGTGTCATCAAGAGCCCTGTGGTGATTTTCAAGTTCGACTTTAAAGTGCTTCGCAAGAGTTTTTAGTTTGTGATTTTCACTTCCAGTGACAAAACGTCTTGAAAGTTTGCATGAGCAAAAAACTTTTGAATCAAAGAATTCAAGACCGAGTCGGTGCATATCAAAAACGATGAAGCCGACATCAAATTTCGCATTATGGGCAACCCAAGTGTGGCCTTTAGAAAACTCAATAAATTTTGGGAGAATCTCTTCAATTGGAGCGGCATCTTTCACCATCTCATCAGTGATTCCATGAATATCTATTGTGTATTGAGGAATAGGTTTTGTTGGTTTTACAAGGTGGCTAAAAAACTCAACGTTGTTGTCGATAATTTTTATTGCCGCAATTTCAATAATCTCATCGACAAGAGGTGATAGGCCCGAAGTTTCAAGATCGAAGGCCACAAGTCCTTCAGGGAAGAACTTATTAATTAGCTTGAAATCTTCTTGAGATAGTTTAATATTGTGCACCTTGTTGGAGTGTTGATTTATTACCTATGCGCTTTGCGTAACGCGTTCATTCTATTGACATTGGGTCATGCCAAAATTAAATAAGTCATGTACTTTAAAATCTTTAATTTTAAGCTTTAATATCGAGTTAGACCCGTAAGGTCAATACAAAGGATACGTGAATGAAAAAATTTGATGTCGTTGTAATCGGAGCTGGTCCTGGTGGATATGTAGCAGCTATCCGTGCGAGTCAATTAGGAAAGAAAACAGCTATCGTTGAAATGGATAAAATGGGTGGAGTATGCCTTAATAGAGGATGTATTCCAACTAAAGCAGTTTTAAAGTCTGCTCACACTGTACATGAAATTGCTCATATGGCAGATCTTGGAGTTAACGTTGAACTGAAAGGTTTAGATGGTGCTCAAGCTGTTAAGAGAGCAAAGGGAATCAGTGATAAAATCTCTAAGGGTGTTGAATTTCTTATGAAGAAAAATAAGATTGAATCATTCAAAGGGTACGCAAAACTAAAAACAAAAACTCAGATTGAAATTAAGAATGAAAAAGGTGCAACGGAAGTAATCGAAGCAACAAATATCATTCTTGCTACAGGTGCTCACTATAAATCTTTTCCAGGCCTAGAGCACGATGGAAAGAGACTTATCGGAGCTTGGGAAGCAATTAAAATGGAAACTCTTCCAAAGAGTATTGGTATTATTGGTGCCGGTGCGATTGGTGTTGAGTTCGCTTACTTTTGGAATGCATTCGGTGTTGACGTTCATATCTTTGAACTTCAAAAAAATCTTCTTCCAATTGAAGATACTGACTCATCTAAAGAAGTTGAAAAAGCATATAAGAAATATGGAATTAAGCTATCTCTTGGAATCGAAAAGGTTTCAGCTAAGAACAACGGAAAGGATGTCACAATCACTGCTGTTGAAAATGGTAAGACTGTTGATTACAAATTTGAGATGGGGTTAATTGCAGTTGGGATGACTGGAAATATTGACGGAATCGGACTTGAGTCAGTTGGTGTTAAAACTGAAAGAGGTTTTGTTTCTGTAAATAATATGTACCAAACATCTGTATCAAATATTTATGCAATCGGTGACCTTGCTGGACCTCCACTACTTGCACACGCTGCTTCTCACGAAGGTGTAACAGCTGCTGAGCATATTGCTGGTCTTCACCCTCACGCGATTGATCCAATGAATATTCCTGGTTGTACTTACTGTCAGCCACAGGTAGCTTCTGTTGGTTACACAGAAAGAGCGCTTAAGGAAAAAGGAATTAAGTATTCTGTTGGTAAACTTCCGTTCCAAGCGAATGGTAAAGCAGTTGCTTCAAATGAAACAGAAGGGTTTGTAAAAACACTTATGGGTGAAAATGGAGAAATGCTAGGAGCTCACATTGTTGGAGCAAATGCTACAGAGCTTATTCATGAGTACGTTCTATTTAGACAAATGGAAGGTATTGATGAAGAAATTTTTGCAACAGTTCACCCGCACCCGACATTAGGTGAGTTCCTTGCAGAGTCAGTATTAAATGCAAAAGGTAGAAGTTTAAACTTTTAGGAGAAATATATGAGACACGAAATTGTAATGCCACAAATGGGAGAGTCGATCACGACTGGTACTATTACAAAATGGCACAAGCAAGTAGGAGAGACAATTAAATTAGACGAAGTTCTACTTGAGATCTCTACAGATAAAGTTGAATCAGAAATTCCTTCACCATTTGAAGGAAAAGTTGTTGAGCTAAAGGCATCAGAAGGTGACACGATTGACGTTGGTGTTTTAATCGCTGTTATTGATGATGACGTTAACGCTTCGGCATCTGCACCAGCAGCAGCTGCTCCAGCGGCTTCAGCACCAGCGGCGGCTCCGGCAGCTTCAAGTGCACCAGCAGCAGGAAGTGATAGAATGGATATCGTAATGCCACAAATGGGTGAGTCTATTACAACTGGTACTATTACAAAGTGGCACAAGCAACCAGGTGATATGGTTGAAATTGATGAAATTCTTCTTGATATTTCAACTGATAAAGTTGAATCAGAAATCCCATCACCAATCTCAGGAAGACTTGAAGAAGTTCTTTTTGCTGAAGGTGAAACTATTGATGTTGGTGTAAAGATCGCATCGATTGAAATGAATACTTCTATCCCATTTGGTGGTGGAGCTTCTACAGCATCAGCTCCAGCGGCGTCTGCTCCGGCAGCAGCACCTGCTGCGGCAGTAGCTTCAACTCCAGTTGCAGCAGCTGAGCCAACAGGAAGAAGATTCTATACTCCACTTGTTAAAGCTCTAGCAGCGAAGCACGGAGTTGCTCTATCTGAACTTGCTAATCTTAAGGGTTCTGGGGCAGCTGGAAGAGTGAATAAAGATGATTTCATGAACTACCTAGGTAACCGTGGTACAGCTCCTGTGGCATCAGCTCCAGCAGCTAGTGCTCCAAAACCAGCTTCTGCATCATCTGCACCAAGTGCTGCTAATATTGCAGCGGCGACAAGTGGACGCGTTGAAATTATTCCAATGGATAACATGAGAAAAGCAATTGCTCGTAATATGATTGCAAGTAAAATGACTTCTCCACACGTTAACTCTATTGATCAAGTTGATATGACAAGACTTGTGAAGTTTAGAGATTCATTTAAAAATGAATTTAAGAAGCAAGAAGGTTTCTCTCTAACTTATACTCACTTCATTCTTTATGCTCTAGTTCAAGCGCTTAAAGAATTCCCTCTTGTTAACGCTTCAATTGATGGTGATAACATTATCGTTAAGAAAGACATTAATCTTGGATGTGCAGTAGCCGTTCCTGGAAATGGTCTTGTTGTTCCAGTTATCAAGGGAGCAGACAACTTAAATATTACAGGTATCGCGAGAGCTCTTGATGCTCTTGTAAATAAAGCAAGAGCGAAGAAGCTTTCAATGGATGATCTATCAGGTGGAACATATACATTCACTAACAACGGATCATTTGGAATTATGGCCGCGACGCCAGTAATTCTTCAACCACAATTGGGTATCTTCTGTGTTGGTACAATTAAAAAAGCACCAGTCGTAACTGATGACCTTGCGATTGCTATCAGAGATATTATGTATGCAACACATACATATGATCACAGACTAATTGATGGAGAACTAGGTTCTAAGTTTCTTAAGCATGTAATTAACACGCTTGAGACAATGGACCCATCAAGTTTATTCTAATTTTATGAAAGGCCTCGAAAGAGGCCTTTTTTTTTCCACCCGAAAGTAGATACGGAAATTTTATCCTTTAATTATTGTATAAAAACTATACAGCTTTATAAGCTATGTCAGTCTAAATAAACGGTTAAGTTGTAAATCAATAAGAAAGCTGTTTTTTTTTAGGGAGATGTTGGCACTTATCTTGCTCTTTTAAAAACATGATAAGAATATTGTTTTTGTTTATTTTTGTTTTTCACTCAACGTTTGCCCAGGTGAGTGGTGAATATTATAATGGTTGCCGAAGTTTCTACAATGTAAAGTGGGCCCACTCATATTTTAAAGTTGCGAATAGAGCTGATATTGATATTGAAGAACCAGTTATGGTTAACTATGGAGCTGGTTACGAGTCTAATGAATTTAAGTCTAGTTTAAAAAGTTTTCAACTGAATCTTTTTCAAAAGCTTAATTATGAGATTGCGCGAAAAGTTCTCTTTAGAAGTGTTGATCAAAGTATTAATATTTACTATTTGATTGATACTCAAAAAATGCCATCATCAGGTAGAACAATAAACCATATGATTTCTTATCTTCCTGGTTGGATTTCTAAGAATTATTGTCGACACTATTGTGAAGATGAAACGAAGCTTAAGAATTATATTTCGGAAAAGCTTGATGGTATAAGTCGATATAATCCAAAAAGATACACATTTGAAGAGCTCTCTGAATCACTTAGTTTCCTCATAAGTAGTTTAAATAATAAGATTGATCGTAGAGAGTTTAAAACATACGAAGATTATTTGAAGTCATATTTTTTCATGTTTAAGGGAACTTTTGGCATTTTGATGTTAACTTCTGAAATTCAGGAGATCGTCGGTTTACCACTTACTAAAGAGGAGTTTCGAGACAGTTCAAAAAGACATAATGAAAAAATTGATGCTGAGGATGTCGAAGATGCCTATCGCGGCTATCTAAAAATGATAAAGAATAATTGGTCAAAAGTTGGAAATATCATAACTAAAAATTTAGCGAGTGCTACACTAGCTAGGGAAAATAGTGGCTCTTATGAAGAAAAGGAAGAGAGATTGACGAATGAGATTAGTACCTTTAGCCAATTTACTCTTCATGCTCCAGATATTGTTGCCCAAACTTTTAAAGAAAACACATTGTTTAGTGATAATTACTGCCTAATTTATGACTTAGTAGATTATGCTTACGTGACACAGGGATCTCTCGAATCTGGAGAATCTTCACAGTGGTATCTTGCCCCAATTCTACTTGGGATGTTGTTTATACCGTTTATCTTAACCGGTGGAGCTATTTTTGCTATGAGCTGGATTTTTTACGGGCTTACTGCCATTACTGTGGCAGATATTGGAATGAAGTCATATAAGCTCTATAATAATCAACAGGAAAAAGAATTTGCACATTTTTTAACATCCATGTCTGAGAGAGATCAGTATCAGCTTCAGGAACTTCTGAAGATGAAGGCGCAGTTTATTCAAGATGGAAAAGCGGTTGGGGCAATTTTAGCCTTGGAATTAATTGGTTTAGGAATAGCTTCTAAGGTTATAAAAGTTACTGAAAAAATTTATCAAAAGATTTCTAGAGTTGATATGATTGATGATGTTATTAGAGCTGCTTCTCGAAGTGATTTAAGCGGTAAGAGCACTCGTTTTTTTCTTATGCAGAAAAATATTTCTATTAATGATCTTGAAACTTACCTAGCAAAACTAAGTGATAAAGAAATGTTTGAATTCATGATGAAGTTGAAATCAGCATCTATTGGGAAGAAAGTTTTTGCATCAGAGCTAGCTGTCGAAGGAACAAAGATGAGTTATGTCTATGCTAACTCCAGCTTTTATGGAGAAATAAATCCAGCGACTATTATCTTTGATGTTTTGACAAAGAAATATTTAAATAAAGAAAAGCAATATGAGTTGGATGCTTCTCTTGATGGACTTTACATCTCTCCATAACTTCAATAGTTATAATAAAATAGTAAGAAGGCCTCGAAAGAGGCCTTTTTTTATGATCTAAATCATTTCTATTTTATATTCTCCTAAGCTATGATTTTCTTAACTTTTAAAGGAGATCGTATGAAAAATTTATTATTGATTTTAACTCTTGTTCTTTTAGGTTCGTGCTCATCGGCAGTAAAAGAAGAAGTACGTGAGGATAGAATGACTGTAGGTCATATATCTCAAGAACAAATGATTGATAAAATGAGAGAGATGATAAATAGAATCCCTGGTATTACAAAGGATCAGCACGATAAGCTTTTAAACCTTCATGCTGATGTTTATGCAGACTCTCAAGATATCTCAGAAAAAATTAAACAAAATAAAGTTCTTCTTTTCAAGTATCTTGCTGAAGATAAGAATAAAGAAATTAACTTTGTTAAGAAAGATCTTAAGAAGCTTTATAATCGTAAGTTAGAGCTTATGTTCCAGGCTTTTGATAAAGTAAAAGCAATCTTAGGTAAAGATGCAAAAAAAGTAATGTCAGATGAAGAATTTAGACTTTACCATGGTTTTTCACACGAAAGATTCTAGAAGTCTTCTTCGTCGATTATAAATAGGTCAAGGTCATCGGGATCGACTTCGTCTTCACTGATGGCCATTCCTTTTACTGAAATTTCTTCTTCATGTACCAGGCTTCTATCTCCTGAAATTAAATGATGCCATTCATACAGGTCCTGACCTGTCGCAATTAATTTATAAGCACAGGTTTGTGGAAGAATTGGAAGTAGGGAATCAAGTTTCTCAGGAGAAATCTTAATACATGAAGGAACGTTTTTTAATCGGTTAGGATAGTCTGTACACTGACATGTTTCACAGTCTAAAAATCGACAACTAACCCAAGTAAAAGCTACCTCTCCATCATCTTCAAGTTTATTGAGACAACACTTTCCACAACCATCGCAAAGGCTTTCCCACTGCTCCTCAGAGAGTTGATTAAGAGGAATATCTTTCCAAAATTCTTTGCCCATTCTTTAATCCAAGTCAAAAAAAAAGGCCTAGAATTCTCTAGGCCTAATTTTATATTTTTAGCTATTTTCTAGAAGTCTTTAATTACGTCAACCAGTTCAGGCATGTCAACGAATGGATTTCTGTTATTTTGAACTTGAAAGATTTGCTCATTTCTATCTCTCTCGTCAGCATCTACAGGATCTTCATTATGCCATCTCTTAAGAGTTTCTTCTTGGTTTCTGTCGATTTTAATTTGGTATCTAACTGAGAAGTAGAAAAGTGCTCTTGCAACATTTCCTTTGTGCTCTGTTGGTGGCTCAAAGCTGTTTCCATTTAAGCTTCTTGAAGCTGTACAATCTTCATCTACATAAAGATCACCATCAATATCTTTAAATGGATAGTTACCTCTTACAGAGTTCGCATGAGAATCTGTTGGGTAAAGGTGGTGAAGGTCAGATTTTTGCATTTCTTTTGGAAATCTACCCGTGAATTTAGATTGTGGCCAAGTGTGCTCACAGTTAATGATATTGTTATTTGGGATTCTACCTGGTCCCATTCTTGTTTGGCGTTCTCTAATCTCTTTATTGCAGTAAACGTCTTTAATAAAGTAACCCTCGCCATCTTTTTCTAAGTGAATTTTACCAAAAAGAACTTTTCTCGCTCCACTGTAACCAAGAACGTTTTGTGAGTAGCATTTCCCTTTTCCTGAAGAACATCCAAGAACATCATGCCCTCCTGAAACTTGCTGGTGTGTGCTGTCTAAAACGTCGAAAAGGAAAGTTTTAAGCTCATCTTGATCAACATTTGTGTTCGACTTTAAGTACTTTCCTAACTCTGTTGGATAGTACGTGTTGAAGTCCTCTGCCGCTGTTGTAAATGATACAAGTAGTAGTGTTGCTAGAATTGTTTTAATCACGTTGTGCCCCTTTGTGAAGTGCAGAGATCATACATAAAATTATTAACATTGCTAATACCTTTTTTAAGTTAAACTTATAAAAAAAATGATTATTTCCGTTTTATAAGTACTTGATGCGTTGCTATATGTATAGGGGTATAAACTCTTTGCCAAATCGTCTCTGTTTATCTATAACCGCACGACAACAACACAAAAAATGTTCAGGAGTAATTATGCGCACACTAATTATTGCACTTATCGCTGGTCTCTCTTTCAATGTATTTGCAGATAAGAATACTTGTTTAGAGAAGCTTACTTATAACTTTTCTGTAGATAGTAGAGCATTCAAATTAGATACTGACTCGATTAATATTACAGCTCATGAAAATGATCACCTAGCAATTTCAATTGAAATGATTAGAGCTCTCTTAAACTTTAATGGATGTGATGGAAGAAGCGATATTAATTTTGGATGGGGACCACTAGGAAGAACTTCAAGTAGCTGTAGAACTCTAGTTGGAAAGAGAGAGAACTCTCAAGTATGTTATGTTGAAACTGATCTTGGTTACTTCTTTGTGACTAACGATCTTCAAACAACTGCTCATATTATTTTTAGTCGTTGGGATTAATCCCAACGGCGAAAGCCTTTTTAATCTAAAATCGTTCGAAACGCTTCTTCACTTTCTTTGTTAAAATTAATTACTTTAAAAATGATATTAATTTTACCATTCACTTTTTCAAGTACAACATAACCAAGATCTGATTTTACAAATAGAGTTGTCGGTAATTTCTTTACTGGCCTAAGCTTTGCACCTGCTCCTGAAATTAATTGAAAAGTATGCTCATCAATTTTTTCGTAAGATAGTTGGTGATCATGTCCTGAGATATAAAGAGGAGTGTGATCCTTAACGTATTTTTCAAGAAAACTTTTTATTAGTCCTGTTGCATTCCCATGGTCACCTGAACTCACAAGTGGATGGTGCCCAATAATAAAACTTGAAGAACAATTAATGAGTTCATTGACTTTGTTTCTAAGCCATTTCTCCTGGCTTCCTCGGTAGTTTAAGTTTGTGTCGATAAAAAGTAGGCATGCATCTTGAAAGCGCGCTAAATAGTAGTAGTTAGGGAAGACAATACTCTCATTTGTCTTTGCGAGATCGAGATAAGGTTTAGGGTCTCTTCTATAGTCATGATTTCCAAGTGTCAGAAAAAATCTCGATGTCGTCATACTTTCTGCAAATGGGTCGAGAAAGTTTAATTTAAATTTAGGGTCATCAGTACTCTTAAGGCCATCAGGATAAATTAGGTCTCCTGTATGAATAATGTTCTTGCAGTTTTCTTTGGACATTTCCTTTGCCACCAGATGTTGGTCGCTACTTCCTGTTCCTGTATCTCCAATAATACAAACCTTACTATCAAAAAGATTTTCAAGGTACACCTCATCTTCAACTTTTGAATAATCGTGAAAAAGATTGCAGGATGAGAGTGCAAATAATGTTGAGATTACAAGTATGTTTTTAGATTTTTCCATAAACCTTTAAGCCTTTCTTTTATATTCTTTTCAACACCCACATCCGTTGGGTGGTAAAACTGAGGAGTATTCTTTGGTGCGTATTCTTGTGTCACAAAATTTCCTGGATGCCCATGAGGGTACTGATATTTGATTTTGTGATTAGGTGCTGGAAAATTTCGAAGATGCATAGGAACTTCGATTGTTTGATTATCTTGGACATAAGCGAGTGCACTATTAATGGCCTCATAGGCCTTGTTACTCTTTACTGTTGAGGCAAGGTAAGTCGTCGCTTGTGCTAAAGAGATTCTGGCTTCTGGCATTCCTATTTGTGATACAACCTGTAATGTATTGACGGCAATATTAAGTGCTCCAATATCTGCATTTCCAACATCTTCAGAAGCAAAAATAACGAGTCTTCGGGCTATAAATACAGGATCTTCTCCTCCATCAAGCATCACGGCCAGCCAAAGAATAGCCGCATCGGGATCGGAACCACGCATACTTTTGATAAATGCCGAGATCACATCATAATGGCGGTCTTGGTTTTTATCATAGGCGCGAGCATTTTCGAGAATTATTTCCTTAAGATTACTTTCGCTATAGTCATCCCTTTCTTTAAGATCAATGAGAAGTTCAAAGTTATTCAAAACCTTCCTTGCATCTCCATCACTAAAATTGATCAGAATCTCTCTCTCTGACTTTGTGATTTCTATTTTTTCAAGGGAGAGAGCGCGATCTAGGATCTGTTCGAGGTTGTCAAGATTATGGTTCTTAATCTCTACGATCTGAAGCCTTGATAGTAGAGCACGATTTAAAGAAGATCTTGGATTCTCTGTTGTTGCGCCAATTAGTATGAAGGCTCCACTTTCAATGTGTGGTAGCAGGGCATCCTGTTGAGACTTATTAAAGCGATGAATCTCATCGATAAAGATAATACTTTTCTTACCATACTCATCGCGAATACTTTTCACATGGGCCATAAGCTTTTTAAGCTCTGGAATTCCACCCATGACAGCACTAAAGCTTTCAAAATGGTAACCAGAGTTCTCTGCCAAGACGTGGGCGAGTGTCGTTTTTCCACAGCCAGGAGGACCCCAAATCAAAAGACTTGGAATTTGATCCCTAGAGAGAAATGGATACTTTGCTACTAATTTTTCAAGACCAATGTAGTCCTCCCTCTGTTTTGGGCGAAGACGGTGGGCCAGTGGACCATCGGGCAAAGAACTCTCAGTATTAAATAATCCTTGTTGCAAAGCGTAATCCTTCTTGTACTTTTTAATTGACACTGGGCCATGACTATCATAACTTATGGCTTCGAGTCTCGTAAAGAGTTAGATTGATTCGTTAAAGGATCAAATTATCTTTGGTAGAAGGGGGTGAATACTATGGACCAAGATTACTCAATCAAGATCGACATTGACGAAAAAATTGGTGTTGAAAGAGCTCTTAAGAAATTTAAGAGATTTTGTGAGTCTTACGGTGTTATTAGAGAATATCGTAAAAGACAAGAGTATAAGAAACCTTCTATCAGAAACAAAGAGAAGCTTGCAGCTGCTGATAAGAGAAGAAAGAAGGCAAACGTTAAGTACTCTAGAACTTCAAAAATGTAATTAGTTTCTAATTATACTAAAGGCTCCGAAAGGAGCCTTTTTTGTTTTCCCTGCTTGAGGAAACTCCTTCCCACATATCGTCTTGTACTAAAACCTGTTAAGATGAGCTGTAGGAGGGGATCATGAGGATCGTAAACAGTGAAAGAGTTTTTGGCATAGTTCGAAAATACTTATTTCTCTTTTTTATTTCACTCACATTTTCTACTTCGTTTATCCTGTTGTCACAGGAGAAAATTGAGCAATATGCTTATCTAATGCCACCTGAACTTTTAGGTCTCGAAGTTGTTGGAATCTGTACGACAGCATTCCTGATTCTTTTTGTTATCACTGCTATATTTCTTAGTATTCATCTTTATAAGGTCCTAAGTAACGAGTACCTTAGAATTATTGACGGGTTTATCGAAGGGCCAACAGCAACGGGGGAGAGGCAAGTTCTTTCCTACTCTCAGATTAGAGATATGGGGCGTGACTTGTTTGGCCAATTCACGATTAGTGGCGATTCACTAAATTTAGTATTGCCTGGAAAGTTATCAGTAAGTCAGGAGCGTAAGCTTCAAAGAATTATTAAAAAATCAGCTTTAAGATAGAATTCCAACGATTGTGCATTAGTTTTACTATTTTAATATATTGTTCTGGAAATTCCTTCGAACCTTTTTCTAGGTTCATATGATAAGTATTCCAAGTTAAGTTCAGTTTTCCAAGTTCGAGTATGAACCATTTTGGTGAGTAGTTGTTGATCATTCTCTCTTCAAGTGGAGCAATAAAGTGAATTAAAAGTGCTTCAAATGTATCTTGGAGAGTTTCTGGAATGAGGTCAATAAAAACAAAGTTGATAACGATATTAAATCGAATCACAGTATTGGATAGATCTGTGAAAAGTGGAGTGTAGGTTGTGTAGACAGTTGAGTTTACAATTTTCTTCAGTTCGAGATAGCGTTGAATTTGCGAATTTAAAACTTCAACATCATCAAGATGTTTTGTGAAAGACATATAGCCTGCAATATTATCATCTTTCAAAAAATCGCGATGAATACTTTCTTTACGAAGGGTTTGAATGTTCTTATCTACTTCGTAAGAGCTATTTAGTAGTGAAGAAACATCAACCTCGCAGTAAGCTTGTTCTTTTTGTTGCTGTTCACATTCTGTGAATTTTGCATTGTAGTCAAAAATAAATTTTAGGGCAGATTCGCGAAGTTTAATAATTGATGCGTGAATAGGAGAGAGCTTTTTAGCAATTAAATAGTATTCGGCCTTAATATTCTTAAGCTGAGGACGGATATAGCGATTATGTGCGTCCTTGTTTAGTTTTAATTTCTTTTCGTCAAACTTAAAGTATGGGTAAGACGCAAAGATATTAAATGAGAATAGGAAAATAATTAAAAACTTCATTAGCTTAATGATTGAAAACGTTGAAGCTTTTGTCAACGAATTAACCTGCTAGCTTGTAGTCTTCACTCTCTGAATACATTTTAATTTTCAGGTAAACAGGCTGCTTTGAGATACTTTCAAGTTTTGAAAACCAGCAATCACAGTTACCATCAAGCTTGATTTGAATATTTTTAAAATTCTTATGATTTTTAGCCAGGTTTTTTGGAAATAGCCTAAGTGGAGATGATGACAGTTTAAAAATTACTTCGTGATCATTATTAATTCTTCCGGAGTAGATTGCAGTTAAACAAATAAATGTTCCTGCATCCGAAGCTTCAATTTCAATTGGACCATGCTCTGCATTTGTAGAGTTGATAATATTCACAAGTTCATTTGAGTAACGCGTGATCTCTAATGGACATAAATGTTGAAATTGGCGAATGATCTTACGATGATTTGAGCTAAGCTCTCTTTTTTCATTTTCTTGAAAATTAAAATCTTTAAATCCGTGCATAACGACTTGATCGAGGGGAATACTAGGGGTATCAAATTTAAAGTTAATTGATTTCTTTGGACCTTTCGATCTGTTAAGAGTGATTTTTCCTTTAAAGATATTCTGCTCAGTCATGTTGTCTCCTCGATAATTTTCTTTTCGGTGAGAAACCCTACTAATTTTAGACATTATTATAACAAATTACTAAGGTAATGAAATTTATTGAATGGAAACATATAATTTTGGGGGGTTATGACTTCTTATGAGATTGGAAATGATATTAAAATCTGCCCAAAATAAGAAAGGCCAAGAAATTTCTTTCTTGGCCTACACGCAAACTTTATTGAACATCCCTGGAGGGATTAGAACTTATTTACAGTTTGGAACTTCGAATAGTTCAGTTCTGATTAGTTTTTCAGATGAGCTATTTCTTGTTTCAGTAACTTTGTAGAACTCAACTTTAGATACCATTGGGTAAGATTTAGCAACTTTTTCAAATTTTACACAATCTTGATTTCTGTTACCGTACTGAACACATACGTTTTGTACGTAATCAACTGGAGTAACTAGGAACTTCTTTTCAGTTGGGATTCTAACTTCTCTTTCTTTTGAAGTTCTAACGATTTTGTAAAGTTGAACTTTAAAAGTTGTTTGAAGATCACCATCGTTGTTTAAACAAGTGCTTGTAATTGGAACGATTGCACCTGGGAAAAGAACTGTGTTTGCAGACTCTCTTACATAAGTGTTTCTAGCAAATGAAGTAACAGCAACTAAAGCAACTAAGATAAATTTTTTCATGTAATTCTCCTTTAAGGTTTGTTTATTTCTTCTCTTTTGAATTTCTTGTGTGAAGCAGTTCTAGGATGGTCAAATCGACTTATCAATTTTTGTGGATAATAGGTTCATTTTTTAGGGACAAGTTCCAAACATCGGGCAAAAATTGGGACAAATACTAAATTTGTCCGAAAAATCGTCCAATTTCTACAGGGTTTATTGAAAAGAGGTATTAAAGCAAGTTATAACAATTTCCAATGTTTACTACCGAAAAAACACATTTTGATAGCCTTTCTGAGCAGGTTTCTCACGACCTGAGGAGTATTCTCTTCGAGTTCAAAGATGAGAAAATCGGTATGCGTATGCTTTCTTCTCGAATGGGAATACATGAGAAGACATTGAAGCGCTTAATCGCGCAAGACAATAAGCCTGGCTACCAAACTCTCTATAAGATCTATCGTGTTCTTACTCAGGCCAGAAACGATTCTGAGCTACTTGATAATGTTGCACCTTGTATTAAGGAAGCTCTAATAAAGGGCAATCCAAAGGTTCAAACAAATAAAGAAATTATTTTCTCTAGTGATCTGGAAGAAGAGTTATTACGTGATCGTTGTTTTAGCGAAATTTATTTTATGGCCGGCTGTGGCCCAATTGCTAAGGAATACATTGGTTTTCGTTTTGGTGAACACGGTATTGATACTCTAAAGAAGATGTTGAAGCTGCAGGTTCTCGACGTGGCCCGAGATGGAATGATTATTCTTGGGAAAAATCAGATTAATATATCCGCTGAGGCGATTAAGGTCTTAGGTCTTCATATGGTTGATCGATTTTCTAGACCAGAGAAGACCGATGATGCAGGAGAGAATTTCCTGGGAATATATGCAGAGGGACTAAGTCCAGAAGCATATAACGAATGGCTCAAAATTGATGAAGAGGCTTATCGAAAGAAAATAGAATTATGTCGTGATAAGAAAAGTAGAGGAACGATTAGGGCCTTTACATTTATGACTACAGATAAAATGAACCCGGGAATGAAGAAATGAAGTTACTTACAATTTTACTTATGACAATTTCAGCTATTGCTGGTGTGGGCGATAGTGCTGGGGGAAGTTCTAAATCTTGGAATGATCTATATAAATTGAAAGATATTAAATACTATTTCGATCTTCCGACATATAAATTTGACGATGGGGTGAGATATCCTGCTCATAGGATTTGCCTAGAGGGTAATACTGTGAGATCTATTGAAAAGTATCAGCAACACTCTTTAGTGATTAGTAATGGTCGTGGAGATCAGATGGAGTGGGTCAAGGGAGAACTAGACTTTTCTCGTCGTCCTATTGAGGTACCAACTGATGATAACTCAAGAAATGATGTTAAGCTTGAAGAAGTTGTTAAAGTTTATAGGGTTCAAAAATTTGGCTCGAATAGAAATGGATTTACCTTTAGACGTGGAAAAGAGCTTTTTAGTAAGAAATTAGAAATTAAAAATTGTGAAGAATACGATGAGTAAATAATGTACGACTATGACAAACAGCGAGAGCTAGTAAAAATAAAAAGAGAAAAAGCATCAGATGCTTTAAGAAGGAAAGCTGAGAAGGCTCCTGTAACGAGAGAGCGCAAGCCTGAATGGTTTAAAGTTCCACTTCCTAGTGGTGACAATTATCAAGATCTGAAAAAAAATCTAAGAGAAAATAAAATTTGGACAGTTTGTGAAGAAGCTAGCTGTCCTAACTTATCGGAGTGCTGGTCTGCGAAGACGGCAACAATGATGATTCTAGGTGGGACTTGTACTCGAGCCTGTAAGTTTTGTCACGTTGATACAGGAAACCCAAAAGGGCTAATTAACAAAGAAGAAATTGAAAACGCTGCCAAGATGGCAAAGATGATGTCACTTAATTATTTGGTTATTACGAGTGTGGATCGTGATGATCTTCCTGACTTTGGGGCATCCCATTTTGCAGATGTTATTCGCTCGGTAAAAAATAACCATTCATCAACATTAGTTGAAGTTTTGATTCCTGACTTCAATGGTGTTGAAGAGCACATGAAGACTTTAGGGGATGCTGATCCTTTTGTAATCGCTCAAAATGTTGAGACAGTAAAACGTCTTACTTATGATGTGAGAGATCGTAGAGCAGGGTATGAGCAAACTCTTAATTGTTTAAAGTTTTATAAAGAGAATTACCCTCATATTTCGACGAAGACATCTCTCATGGTTGGACTTGGTGAAACTATTGAAGAGCTGATTGCATGTATGGATGATCTTAGGGCCGTTAATTGTGATATTATTACTTTTGGGCAGTATTTAAGACCAACACCTCGACATCTTCCTGTTCAAAGGTATTACCGCCCTGAAGAATTTGAAGAACTCAAACGAATAGCTTATGAAAAAGGCTTTAAGTTTGTAGCAAGTGGACCTCTTGTTCGCAGTAGCTACAAGGCTGCGGACTATTTGAAACACTTGAGAGATCAGGGTCATCAAGTATGAAAATAATTGAAGGTCTTAATCTCGCCGATTTCGATTTAGAACTTTCTAACTTCATTCAAAAAGATGACCATACAGTTTTTGTGATTAAAGAAAATTGGGATTATATGCTAGCCCATGATTTTCAAGAAGTAATCTTAGACCGAGTTTATGCAGATAAAACTCAACGAGTCTATATTATCTGCAATCATCCCCATTGCTTAACGCTTGGAAGGGGATTACAAAAGAAACTTACTCCTGATATTAGCTTGATTGACTTCGATGAGTCTCTTCGAGAGAAGCTTGATATTCCTATTCATAATATTAAGCGAGGTGGAGGTGTAACATTTCACTACCCAGGACAACTAGTTTTTTATCCTATAATAAGTTTAGAAAACCAAAAACTTGCTGTGATGGATTTTCTTCGCGGAACAATTAGAAAATTTAAAACAATTCTTGAAGAAAGATTTCATCTCGAAAATCTCGATGCTGACAATGAACTCATTGGACTCTGGTGTGGGAGTCGCAAGATTGCTTCAATGGGATTATCCACTCGTCGCTTTGTGACCTATCATGGCTTAGCACTGAATCTCTATCAAGACGAAAAAATGTCAAAGATTCTAAGAACTGTTTACCCCTGTGGACTTAGCGGAGCGATTTATCAATCAATAGATGAGCTTCTTCCTTTGGAAAGTGACCTTTTCAATAAAATAACCGACTCTTTAACTGCAAATATCTAGCAAAACCTGTTCAATTATTCCACTTAACCATAAAGTCTCAATAAAACTAAATTATCTAAGTAAATTAATCGAAAAATATTTTGAGTTGAAGAGGTGTAACTTGAAAAAATTTTTAATGATGACATTAGTGGGTTTAATTTCTACTTACTCTAAGGCACAGTTTGGAAATTGCCAGAAAAGTAAAATAGATATGATTGAATACCAATATGAAAAGGTTAGTCAGATTGCCGAGAAGCGAGATGTTTCCGTGCAGATGAGAACGATGAAGTATCTGGTGAATAGTTATTGTAAGGATAATAAGAAAATACTAGAGAACTTAGATCAAATAGAAATTCAAGGGCATCGCAATAATATTGAGTTTCTCGCAGAAGAAGTAAAGCGTGTTTCAAAATTTCGTTCACCTGAAGAAGAAATTAAGAGTTTAAAAGCTTCCTATGAGAAAACTAAGAAGTATGTTTCTACAAACTTTGACCAGCTTTACCTTGATGGGTTGATTAAAGAGGGGAAGAAGAATTCAAAACTTAAACAAAAGTCATGCTCGGCCATAGAAAATAGAAAGCCTCCTATTGCGAAATTAGATAAATCTGGAAAAGTAGTTGAGAACTACATGAGAGACCAAGATACAATTGGTTGGTGTTATGCTTTCGTTGCTGCTGATCTCATATCAAGTAAGATTGGTCAGGAAGTTTCAGCAGTTGATATCGCTCAGACATATAATAAAGGTGATATTTATGAACTTTTTGGTTTTGAAGAATCTGAAATTGAATCAGGACTTGCTGTTGATGCAGCTAATTTAGCTTTGGAAAAAGGTGTTTGCCTAGAAAATCAGGTTAGAAGTGATGACTTTGCTTACTCAAAAAATGGTGGAGACCTTCTTGAAGAATTGAAAGCGATCGAAAAATTATATGATCAATACTACGACCGAGCAAGTTATAAGAAATATTTTTTATCGTTCAAAAAAGAGGGGAAAGATCTCGATAAAGCAGATACTCAGTTTTATAAGGATCTTGTTTGTTCAAAAATTGATCAGGAGTGGAGAGGTATTTTTCCAAATATCTCAGTCGAGACTCTTGTAGGTATTTTTTCAAAGGCCAGCTCGAGCAATAAGGCGATCGATGCTCTTATTGAGGCTTCTTGCAAGAAGAGGATTAAACCAAAACAGAAATTAACACTAAAAGAGATAAGGCATCACTTTCGTCCTGATGGTGAAGCTTTGATGAGTGAGCTTGATAAGCAGCTTGAGAAAGGGGACATGGTCGGTGTTGCATATTTTTCTGATATACTTTCTGACAAATACGAGAACGCTGATGGAAGACATGCTAGTTCAATTGTTGCCAGAAAGTTTAATGAAAAGACGGGAAGTTGTGAGTATCTTCTAAGAAACTCTTGGGGTACTGACTGCTATAGCTATGACGATTCTTATAAATGTGAGGATGGAAATATTTGGATTCCTGGAGAGTATATGACTCAAGCAATTTATGGAGTTCAATATTATGAATAAAATAATTCTAATTTTGATGGCAATTGTATTAAACTTTTCTTTACGTGCAGAAATTTGTGGCAAAGGTGAGATCACATACTTTGATACAGGAAAAAAGATATCTAACTCTTTAAGCTTCTGCTTTGATAAGGACGAGCGAAGTGAGTTCATCTACTCTAAAGATTGTTCGAAACTTAAGTGTAAAGTTTTACAAAATCCCAAAGATAGACCAGTCGCTCTTATGAGATATAAATCGAGTATTGGTAGCCCTGGGTTTAAAGTGTGTCGAGAATTGGGTGGTACACCTCAAATTGTTGAGTTTTCTTTAAAGCAGAACACTGGCAAGCTTGGGCGTTGCATTTTCACAAATCAGACTTTCGTCTCGAACGATCTCTTAATGAAACTTTGGAAAGGGTTTATTATCAAATAAATAGCTTTTTCAAGTTTGGGGAAAGAAATTGTTTTATTAGATTCTAGTAGCTCAAAAAAAAGCCCCGCATATGCAGGGCCTCGTTTTATTCTTTTGTAAGTTTAATTTTTAGTGTCTCTCCATCAACATCAAAATCAATTCCGTCTGTCACCGCTTGTGCTGTTAGCGATGTTGCAAGAGTTTCTTTTGAGATGTGTTCTTTGTGAGCTTCAATCGCACTTGCAAGCTTCGCTGAAGCCTCATAAGCGATAGTGATTCTATCTTCAACATTGAATCCACTTTCCTTACGAGTTCTTTGAACACGGTTTACAACCTCTCTAGCAAAACCTTCAAGGATGAGATCCTCTGAAAGGTTTGTATCGATATCAATTGAGATAAATCTATTTGAAAGAGCTTGTGTTCCTTCTTTCGCCTCTCTAAAGATTAAGATATCTTCAAGTGCAAAAGTTTGTCCTGCTAGCTCAAGAGAGCCCGTATCTTCAAGTTTTCCAAGTTCTTTCGCATCAAGCTTAGAGATTAGTCCTACAAATTTCCCAAACTCTTTTCCAAGTCTCTTACCAAGAACTGGCGAATTAGGTTTGGCGTAAAGCTTGATATACTTATCTTCTTCTGTTGAGTACTCAACTGTCTTAACGTTAAGCTCTGATTGAATGTAACTTTCAAGCTTTGAGATCTCTTTTAAAAGTGCCTCGTCTTTATGAATTACAGTAAGACTCGCAAGTGGAGTTTTAACTTTAATCTGTACTTGATTTCTCTTCTGTCTTCCAAGAAGAATTAGCTGTTGCATTCTATCAACTGCATCTTCAAGGACTGGATTGATTTTTGCTTCAATCGCCACAGGGTAGTCATGTAAGTGAACAGACTCTGCTTTTTCGCTTGAGTCAAATTTCTTAAGCTCTAGGAAGATATGCTCAGAAAGGAATGGCGCAAATGGTGCCATTGCAATTGTAAGCTCTTTAAGAGTTAAAAATAGAGTTGTGTAGGCTTCACGCTTATCATCGTTAAGCCCGTCTCCCCAGAAACGAGAACGGTTAAGTCTAATATACCAGTTCGTAAGATCTTCAATAAAATTAAAGAGGGCAGGTACAACATTATAAAGTTTGTACTCGCTCATTTCTACTTCAATATTTTTCTTTAGTGTTTGAAGTTTTGAAATAACCCAGTTGTCAGTAATGTTCTTTCCTTCAAGAGCATGCTTTGAGTAATCAAAACCATCAACTTCTGCATATGTCGTGAAGAACTTAAATGAGTTGTACCATGGAAGTAGGGCACGTCTTACCATGTCCTTAACTCCTGCATCAGTAAACCTTTGCTCTTCACCTTTAACTAGACCTGAGTTGATGAGATAAAGTCTTAGGGCATCTGAACCAAATTCTTCCATAAGAATATCTGGAGCAGTGAAGTTACGAAGAGACTTACTCATCTTCTTACCATCTTCTGCAAGAACAAGCCCGTTAACAATAACATTTTTAAATGCTGGCTTTCCAAATAAGGCAGTTGAAAGAATTGTTAGGGTATAGAACCAACCACGAGTTTGATCGAGACCTTCTGCAATGAACTCTGCTGGAAATCCATTTTCAAAAACGTCTTGGTTTTCAAATGGGTAGTGTAGTTGTGCGTAAGGCATTGAACCTGACTCAAACCAACAGTCAAATACATCAGGGATACGCTTGTATGTTCCAGCTTCTCCTGCGATTGTGAAAGTCACATCATCAGCATACTCACGGTGAAGATCTGTTAGCTCTACTCCTGAACATTCTTTAAGCTCAGCAACCGAACCAACACATTTCATATTACCAGTTTCGTCATTAATCCAAATTGGAAGTGGTGTTCCCCAAACTCTCGTTCTTGAAACTGCCCAGTCTCTCGCGCCTTCAAGCCACTTTCCAAATCTTCCGGCCTTGATGTGACCAGGAACCCAGTTGATTTGCTCGTTACTTGCGAGAAGCTTGTCTTTGAATTCTTCTACTTTTACAAACCATTGAGGGATTGTTCTATAAATTAGTGGCGTTCCCGACCTGTAGCAGAATGGGTAACTATGTACGAGGTTTCCGTGATCAAAAAGAGTTCCATTATCTTTAAGATCTTTGATGATATTTTTGTCAGCGTCTTTTACATACTGTCCAACATAGTCAGTAACTTCTTTTGTAAACTTTCCTGCATCATCAATTGGGCAAACTTCAACATTAACGTTGTGAGCTTTCATTACGCGATTATCGTCTTCCCCGAATGCTGGAGCTTGGTGAACAATACCTGTCCCGTTATCTGCTGTAACGTACTCGTCTGTCATGATTGAGAATGCGCCATCATCTTTTAGATCTTGAAAGTATTTAAAGATCGGAGTGTATCTTCTTCCTTTTAAAGTTTCACCCTTAAAAGATTCACCGATGATTTCTAATTCTTTTTTCTTGTAAGCTTCAACACGCGCTTGCGCCATGATGATAACTTTTCCAGACTTATCTTTTACACGAACATAATCCATATCTGGACCAACACAAAGACCTAGGTTTGATGGAAGTGTCCATGGTGTTGTTGTCCAGGCCGCAAAGTACTCGTCTGCATCTTCTGCTTTAAATAGCACAGTAATCGCAGGATCTTGAACGTCACGGTAATCAAGACCGGCTTCAAAGTTTGAAAGACCCGTCCCTAGAGCAGTTGAGTAAGGTACGACTTTAGTCCCTTTGTAAACAAGGTCCTTGTCCCATAGAGACTTGAAAACCCACCAACAAGATTCCATGAAACTTGGATCCATTGTTTTATAGTCGTTATCAAAATCAACCCAACGCCCAAGTCTTGTAACAGTTTTTCTCCACTCTGAAGTATAAGTTAGAACGATTTTTCTACACTCGTCGTTGTAACCTTTAACGCCAAATTTCTCTAGCGCTTCGTGGGCAGTCATATTTAATTTCTTATTAATTTCTTGTTCAATTGGCAGACCATGTGTGTCCCATCCAAATCTTCTTTGAACGTAGCGACCTTTCATTGTCCAGTATCTTGGAACGATGTCTTTTAGAGTTCCAGCGAGAAGGTGACCGTGATGAGGAAGGCCTGTCGCAAACGGAGGGCCGTCATAGAAAATATATGGTTCTTTTTCTTTAGTTTGTTCAAGGGACTTTTCAAAAATCTTATTTTCTTCCCAAAATTTTAATACCTGATGTTCGCTCTCAACAAATGAGAATGGACCTGTTTCTTGAGTCATAAATTCAAACCTTTTTTCTATATGTTCTGCGCGCCAATTCTAGCATGTTGAGTCTATTTTGACTCGCAAAAATTGCCCCTTAGGAGGTATTTTAGTCCGATTTTGCAGGAATTGACTCTCTGAGCCGAAATAGATGTTGTGAAATACTTAATTTTAATCCTATTTTTTTGGTCGAGCGTATTTGCTGAGGTCTCCTCAGAGTTTAAAGGACAAACAAAATCACTGACTAATTGGCAGGAGTTGAATGCTCAGGACTGGCTCAATGTTACGAAGTGGCAAGAGGATCGGGCCTTTAGAGATTCTTATAAATATTGGGAAACCTTAAAGCGTCTTTACAAACACCGTGAGCCAGTTGGGAGAATTCTTGAGTGTGTTGGAATCTGCATGAATTACCGCGACTCAGGACAACACTCATTGGTTTATCGCTCTGAAGTTATGGAGGGGGATGAAATCCAAACTTCTGCTGACAGCTATCTTTGGATTTTTCTCTATGATGGAACACTTGTAAGGCTAGCACCAAAGTCATCAATCACATTTAAAGAAATTAATATTCTTGCAGATAAAATTTTTTGGCATGCGAGAGTTAACCTTGGAAACGTTCTTTGGCTTAACCGTTCAACAAGTGTGTTAAAAGAACAGACTCTTAGGCAAACTGATCAGATTTTTTTTCCGCTAAGTTTGTATGATGCCAATCCTTTAGTTCGAGACACTTCAATGACTCTCGAAGAGTACCTTTTCTCTGATAACATTTTAACAGAACAACCTTATCAGCAGGCAAATTGGTTGATTGAAAAAAATAATAAGTGGATCAATAAAGTAAGTGAAGTTTTTCTCGTTCTACCAAATGCTAGTATTCATGGCCTTGAATTAAGTATCGATACTTATGTCGGACTAGGACAGGCAAATTATTTTAAAGTGCGAGATGAAATTGAATTAGGGTTACTTTCTCCAAAGGTGAGAGAGTTCAAGTATAACCTTAGGGGTTTTGCGAACGAAGAAATTAGTGAAGGTAGTTCTGGTTTTTGGTACGAAGTTCCAGCGAGTGCGAGAGAAGCAAATCAAATCTCAACTCCTCCAGAATTTTCTTTAAACGAGTTAATCACGAAGCGTATCCCTAGTATTTATCATGCGAGGGAGATTATGCTCGATAATTATTCTCGATTTATTTTTAAAGACTTGAGCGTTGATGAACTTGCAAAGGATTATGGAATTAGAAAGTGGAATCAAGATGAGCTTTCTAAGAGAGTTGATTTTTTGTGGACATTTATGAGACGCCTGGAGACATCAAATCTTGTTGTGGCAAGTCGTTATAGAGAAAGTTTACTCGAAAAATATAATCTAAAAGATGATAATGTGATAAGAAGTGAGTATTATACACTGGCTTATGATCGTTATATGAAAGACGGAGAAGCTGGAAGAGAAAATATCTACGTGCCTAAACTTAATAGTGAGAAGAAAAAACGCTGGCAGATTATGCACGGAATACGTACACGAAAACAAACTAAAGAAGATATTAGAAAGGCATATTATGAAGAAGTTAAACTTGATTCTGGCATCAGCCAGCCCTAGAAGAAAAGAGCTACTTGGTTGGCTTGGAGTTCCTGTCAAAGTTAGTCCATCTGGCGTTGAAGAGATTACTGAACATACAATTCCTAGTGAGGTAGTTGCAGATCTTGCTGCTTTGAAAGGAAGAGATATCAAAGTTAGGGAAGCGAATGAAGATTCGTTTATTGTTGCTTCTGATACTATCGTTGTCATTGATGATGAAATTCTTGGGAAACCAAAAGATCGAGCTCATGCTCGTGAGATGCTTTTAAAGTTATCAGGTCGTAAGCACGAAGTTTATACTGCCGTCTATATGGGCTTAGGTGCAGCTGAAAAAACATTTGTGATTTGTTCTGAAGTCACATTTACTAAAATTTCTGATGAAATAATGGATCTTTATCTCGAAGGAGATGAGGCCCTCGATAAGGCAGGGGCTTACGGGATTCAAGGACAGGGGCTTCTCTTTGTTGAGAAATTAACCGGGTCATATTCGAATGTTGTAGGCTTTCCGTTATCTGATTTTATTAGAGAGATGAAATCGTTTCTAGCTGAGAATGGTTACAATAGTTCTGATTGGCGAAGTCTTTTTTAATGATTAACGAACTTTGCGAATTTCTTCAAACGATTGGTATTGAGACAAAACTTTATCGTGAAACCGATGACGGTGGTGTGCTTTCTATTAGTGTTTGGGCGAAACCTGGTAGTAAAGTTGAAAAGTGTTCTCTTGGCGAAACAGGAGAAATCGTTCTATATTTTCGAGAAAAGCCAATTGAAGGGAAGGCGAACAAGGCTATCGCAAAGAGTCTTGGCAAGATTTTAGGTGTTGGTGCCAAAAATGTTGAGATCGACCAAGGCGAGAAGTCTCGTCATAAGAAAATACTTCTATATTTTGCGTTCACAAATGATAAGAATTTAAGCTACTATAAATCTAAGTTTGCAATTATCACTGGAAATTAATGAGTTTTAAACTATTTCTCCCATTCCTTTTTTCTCTTTCTTGTTTCGCTCAAGCAGAGCCAAGTACTTTTGAATATACTCGTAGTATGTACAAGAAGGTTGAATCAATCTCTGAATTAAAACCTGAAGAGTTTGATCTGAAGATTAATGATATTCGTGCAGAGATTGATCGTTTTGTTGAACACAAAAAAGGAGTCTGCCAGGGGGACTTTTCTACGGTTATCATTGGTGATGAAGTAAGTAAGAATAATGAATTCAAGTTGAATAAGAGTGAACAGGAGCTTTGCTATAGAGAGCTTAAAGCTTTGCAAATTACTTATATCAATAATCTCTTCAATGCTAGAAAGAAGTATCTTGATTTTTTACATGTAGAACGTGTGAAACAATTAGGTGCGGTTAGGGAAGAGGCGCTAAAGCAATTACAGGCAACCTTTGACAAAAAGTTGCCTTCGAAAAATTCAGGATCGAAGAGATAAGGCTTAAGCCTTAGTCTCTTCTGATAGTACTTCTGATCTTAATAGAGCTTTTGTTGGTCTTAGAGACTTTACTTTAAGGATCGATCTCTTTGGTCTTAAGCTCGATCTCTTTCTCAGGGTTTGAACTGGAGTTACATTAAATGTAATACTCGCAGGAGTCATTCCCTTTTTTGTTGGTGTTGATAAATTTTCAGACGACATTTTCTTTCTCCTGTTAACTAAGGTTCAAAATCTTTTTTTAGACCTTAATTAACAGACAAGCGACTAGATGAAGTACTTACGGGGCTCTCTGTGAACTAAGGGCTAGACTGTAAAACAAACGCAATTGTTTTCGTCAATGGCTGCTCCTTTTGCCGTTGTAATAAAAAAGAACAAAATCATATCGGTCATTGATGGTCTAAACATTAGTGCATCTCGCGATAGAGTAATTATATCAAAAACTTACCGTTCTTGTAAAGCTGCGTCATCATAGGGGATGAAAATTACACGAATCCAAGGTCAAGTCGTTGTAAATACGTTATTTTTGAGAGAGAATGTTGGGGAATAGTTTTATTAAAGAGGACCAAATGGGCAATAAATATTTGCACTATCTTTTTCTGTGCATCTTTGTAGTTATTTCGACATCGTGTTCACTAGTTAAAAAAGCAGCAATCACTCCAACTGGAATGATTATCTATGATGCTTCTTTCGATCAGCAAATTGAAAATGATTGGCAGGTTTTTGAAAATTCTATCTACGGAAATATTAAATTGGTTGAAGGTTTTCTTTCTCAAGATGAGGGAAATAAAAATCTTCTGGCAACACTTTTAAAAGCTTATACAGCAAAAGGTTTTGCAATTGATGAAACTTATCTTCTTCAAGATCAGCTTGCTGAAAAAGAAAACTCAGTCCATTTAAAGAGAGCTTTAAACTCTTATACGAAAGCACTTTATTACGGAGTGAGATATCTTGATGGGATAGAGCTTTCTTCATACGTTAACTCACCAGATGAGTTAACAAAAGTTTTAGACTCTAAGCTTGGTAGTTCGACTCGAGATTTAGAAGTGGCCATGTACCTAGGACAATCCCTTGGTTCACTTGTTAATCTGCAACGTACAAATATGAAGGTAATTTCTTACCTTCCTGTCGCAAAAGCTCTTTATGACTGGGCATGTTCTCGTGACCCTAAGCTAAATTATGGAGCTTGTGAAATTTTCTATGCAACATACGAAGCTGGAAGACCAAGAATGCTAGGTGGTAATCCTCAGAAAGGGAGAGAGATCTTTGAAAATGCTATTCGTGCTTGGCCAAAGAATTGGTTAGTAAGAGCTAGCTTTGTACAGTTCTATGCGATACCGATGCTTGAAGAAGATATCTATGAAGAACAAGAGAGTTTTATCTCTCAAGTTGCAAGAGAAGAAAGCAATAGCCAATACTGGCAGGGTGAAACAATTGCGCTTCCTGAAAAAAATTACGTGAGCGTTTTTAATATGATCGCAACAAAGAGAATGAATATTATTAAAAAATATAGGAAATCAATTTTCTAATCTAGGATTTTAAATGAAAGTATTGTTACTTAGTATTTTATCTTTATCAGTTTTCGCTTCAACAATCAAAGTTGGTGTACTTGCTCCAGAAGGAACAAGTTGGGCTAAAAATCTTTCGAAGATGGCAAAAGAAATTAAGGACGCAACTAAGGGTGATGTAAAAATTAAATTTTACTTTGGCGGATCTCAAGGAGATGAGCCAGATGTTTTAAGAAAAATTCACGTAGGCCAGCTTCATGGTGGTATCTTCACAGGGAAAACTCTTGGGGAAATCAATGGGGATGTTAGAGTAATGGAGCTTCCATTTACTTTCTATAATGACAGAGAGAAAGCACTAAGAACTGTTGAAAAACTAACTCCATTCTTTAATTCGAAGTTTGAAAAAGGTGGATTTAAAAATCTTGGCTTCTTTGAAATTGGAATTGTTTACTTTGTTTCTAGCAAAGAGACAAAATCAATTAATGACCTTGGTGGTTTAAAAATTTGGTCATGGGAAGGGGATAAGCTTGTTTCAACAATGATTGATACAATGAAGTTAATCTCGGTTCCGCTACCAATTACTGATGTTCTTTCAAGTCTTTCAACAGGTATTATTGATGCAGCTTATGCTCCTCCGCTAGGAATTCTTTCACTTCAGTGGAACACAAAAGTTAAGTACCTTGTCGACTTTCCACTTTCATTTTCTATCGGAGCATTCCTAATTAACGATAAGATCTGGAGCAAAATCTCTCCAGCAAATCAAAAAATAGTTAATGAAATCTCTGCTAAATATGTAAAGAATGTAAACTCTTCAAATGATTTGGACAATAAAGATGCTCTTAGTGTACTAAGAAGTGGTGGGATTAAATTTATTGAATATCCTGCAGCTGATATTGAAAAAGGAAAAATGTTTAGACAAGAGATTATCAAGAAATTAAAAGGTAATCTCTTCAGCGAAGAAGCATTAAAGAAATTAGAAGAAAACTTATAAATATGATCATAAGAAAAACTGCAAATTTATTAGATAGCGCTGTTAAGAAGTCCTTAGTACTCATTGTTTTTGGTATGCTTGGATTTAGTGTGAGCAACGTAGTTCTAAGATGGTTTGGTATTTCTTATGCATGGATTGAACCACTGGTTCGTCACATGGTTTTCGCGACGGCCTTCCTTGGGGCAACACTAGCAACTGCTGCCTCAAAACACATTGCAATTGAAATCTTCCATAAAATTTTAGAGACAAAAGGAAGTAAGAAGAATCTTTTTCTTTTACAGAAACTAGCAACGGCGTTAACGGCCATTGTTCTTTTTTTCCTTGCAAACTCTGGTTATGAGTTTTTCTCTGTCGAACAAAAATATGGCGCCGAGAGTTTTCTGGGCCTTCATACCTCGACGTTAGTACTGATTATCCCTATTGGCTTTAGTTTAATGTTCTTAAGAGCGATTCTTGATCTTCTCGACTTTAGTTCAAAAGAAGGGGAAGAGTAATGACTTTTGGGCTTCTTGGAATAATTGTTCTCATATGTGCCATGCTTGGAGTTCCACTTTTTGCAGTGATCGGTGGGGCTGCGATTGCGGCTTTTTCAATCAACGGGATAGATTCATCAGCGGTATCGATTGAAATTTATAGATTAGCTTCGGCTCCAACATTATTAACTATTCCACTCTTTACATTTGCTGGTTATATCATGGCAGAGTCTGGAGCTCCCAAGAGACTTCTTCGTTTTGCAGATGCGCTTATTGGTTGGTTGCCTGGTGGAATTGCAATTGTTGGTTTAATTGTAAGTTCATTTTTTACTGCATTTACTGGAGCGAGTGGGGTAACAATTGTTGCTCTTGGTGGTCTTCTTTACCCAATTCTAAGAAACGAAGGTTTCTCTGAAAAATATACAATGGGTTTCATCACAACTTCTGGTTCTCTTGGACTTTTATTTCCACCAAGTTTGCCAATTATTCTTTATGGAATTGTTGCGAAGGTTGATATTGATGAACTGTTCAAGGCAGGGATTGTTCCAGGAATCTTGCTAATTGTTGTTTTATCTCTGTGGGCCATGAAAAATGGAACTTGGAAGAAGGAAAGAGTGCAATTTGATAAGACTGAGCTATGGGTATCTTTCAAAGAGACATTACCTGAGCTTTTTCTACCTGTTGCTGTACTTGGTGGTATTTATGGTGGGATCACTACAGTTTCTGAGGCGTCAGCCTTTACCGCTTTTTATATTTTAATTATTGAATGTTTCTACTACAAAGACTTATCGATTGATAAAGATATTCCAAAAATTATTGTTGAATCGATGACTCTTGTGGGGGCAATTCTTATTATTCTTTGCTGCGCACTTGGGCTTACAAACTTCCTTGTTGATGAAGAGGTACCAGCTCAGATTTTTGATCTGATGAGAGGAGTGCTCGATAATAAGTATAGCTTCCTACTATTTCTAAATATTTTTCTTCTAATTGTTGGAAGTTTAATGGATATTTTTAGTGCGATAATTGTTGTTGTCCCACTAATTCTTCCAATTGCGTCCGAGTTTGATATTCATCCAATTCACTTGGCAATTATCTTCCTAACAAACCTTGAAATCGGTTATATTACGCCTCCAGTGGGGATCAATCTCTTTATTAGTTCGATTCGATTCAATAAGGATGTTACTGAATTATACAGAGCATCTTTTCCATTTTTAATACTTCTACTCATTGCTCTGGCCATTATTACCTATGTACCATCATTGAGCCTTCTTTGGGTAAAATAGACCTTAAGAGGTTATATTGAAGTATTTAATTTTATTAGCATTTATATTTTCATTGCAAACAAGTGCAACAGATACAACTGTGTATTGGACAGGGGAGAGAGATTTCGCTGAATACTCTGGTCCACTAGATCCTGCACTGGATATAAATTATCGTTTGGGTGAAGTGAAGTTCTTAGATGATAAGTACGAGGACTCATTCATTTCTAACCAAATTTCTGAAGAGTTGATAGATCTCGATTCTTATATCAAGAATTATATTGAACCAGGTTTTACTTGTTCTTCAATCGATTTCTTACAGTCTGCTGATTACTTGCACTATCTTCATCGTCTCGTAAGTATTTCATTAAACTATGAGTTCTTAAAAAAACTACATATTTCATTGTATCAAATTAATGAAGCAGAACAGAAGTGTTCACTGGACTACGATAGTATTTTTAAAAGTTGTAAGCCAGTGACAACTGATATGAAAAAATTTATTAAGCGTTCTGAAGAATTTTTTCCGGATGTAATCGATTGGGGGAAGTATCCTCTTTTAAGAAAAAAGTCGAGTTATGATTTACTTGAAAGATATCAAGGGAAAGCAGTTTCTATTGTTAAAAATTACTTTTCAGATGATGACCTTGAGCAATCATTTCTGCGTGCTTGTCGCTTTGTGAAAAATGAAATCAACACTCTTTGTAATGAGAATGATACTTATTATGGAATTAGTAATATGAATGAGATTCACAACTTCATCGAAGGGACGAGTGCATTTAAAGTTATTAATCAAATAGGGAGTGGTAAGGCGTGTATGGAGCGCTTTGTGGTTTTAAATAAGCTTAAGGAAAGTATTGATGATGCTTCAAAGAGTATCTTAAAAGAAGAATCAAACTCTCTTGGTAAGCTGAATGAAGGAATTTTCTGGTATGGAGCCCTTCGTGAATTTGACGACCTTGGTGTGGCAATTGTCGAAGAAAAAAAGCCGGAACCTGTTGTCGTTGTGAAGAAAGAAGAGCCAAAAGTTGTTTCAATTGTAAAGAAAGTTGATCCAAAACCAATCAAAATTTCTATTGCTAAACCTGTTGTTAAGCCTGTTGCTGTAAAAAAAGAGGAGCCGAAAGTTGTTCTTTCTGCATTCCAAGATGCTGTTAAAAAGTTTAGAACTGATAAGAAAACTGTCGAAGTTAATATGACTAAGATGAAAACTGATTATAAGTATTCAAAGAAAATTCTTAAAACATTCAACGGTCCACTTCGCGCATATCAAACACGTAAGGCCTTAACGGATATGAAGAAAATAGATAAGCTTGGAAGTAAAGAGAGTCCACTTAGTTACCTGTTTCTTCGCTACCTGATTGATCACAACTTACACCAGGGGATTTACAATGTGATTGCAGTGCTTGGTGAACAGTTTTATGTGATTAATGATGTTGATAAAATTGAAGAGTCTGTGAAGATTAAATTAGATAATAGTGAAAAAACGAAATTTAAATGGCAGATTTGGGTAGTAGAGGCGCCAATCTAGGATTGACGCCAATTACTATTTAGTATTTTTTAGATAAGCTTTTTAGTCTTTTTTCGTAAGCACTCTTAACAGAAAGTCCTAAGAAAAATCCTGAGTTATTACCTTCTTCGTCTTTTCCGAATAGAGTAACGTTACCAACTCTTTTTTCACCTACGTTAAATGCTTTAGTCCAAGCAAATCCGTAAAGTTCAAATTTAGGTAGTGGAACCCAAATACCAAAAATACTTGGCCCAACATAGAAAGCCATGTTCTTTAATGAATCAACAGAGAATGCAACTGCTGGAAGAGCTCCTGAAGCTACACCTGGAATCATTCTTCCACCTGGAAGAGTTTTTGGATCAAGTTCTTTTACATCAGCAGAGAAAATATCATCTAATGAAACTGTGAACGTTAAAACAGAACCTACACCCTCTAGGTTTGGATTAAGTCCTAGGAAAGATTTTTTGTACTTTGGAACTTTATAAGTTGCTCCTGCCATAATCTCTACATCTTCAAGCACCATTGAAACAATTAGATTGTCTTCTAATAAATTAACGTTTGGCCCTTGAACTCCTGGGATACTAACATTACCGCTGTCTCCGCATGATACAGAAACAAACAGTAGACTTAATAGCGTTAGAACACCTAACGACTTCTTCTTCAATACATTTACCATTATCTACCTCACTTGTTTGGAAAATTCCGAACTTTGTCTACTCTTCGGTGAAATGGATGAGTGCTTTATAGAAAAGATGAAAAATATAGTCTGAGGGAATTTGTCGGAGAAGGCGTGAAAAAGCCCCCTAGAAAGGGGGCTTGGAAATATTCAAATTAGTTTTTTGCTGCGATTTTTTCAAGTGATCTCTTCTGGCTTGAACTTACTGATAAAGCTAAGAACACACCAGCATTTTCACCATTTGCATCTTCACCAACAAGAGATAAGTTACCTACACGAGTTGAACCAGTATAGAATCTTGTTGTTAACATAGCACCATTCATACCAAGTTTTTTAAGTGGAATCCAAATACCAAATACTTTTGGTCCAATATAGAATGCCATGTTTTTAAATTTTTCAATACTAAATGCTACAGCTGGTAACGCACCTTCTGAAACACCTGGGATTGCTCTTCCGCCTGGTAGAGTTAGAGGGTCAAGTTGTCTTACATTGTCTCCAAAAATATCATCAAGTGATACGGAGAATGCCATCAGTGTTCCATTACTTTCTAAGTCTGGAGCAACTTCAATATAAGAATTTGGATACTTTGGAATCGCATATCTTGCACCACCTTCAACAGTGATATTTTCAAAAACAACATCGATTAAAATATTGTCTCCAACAAGATTTACCTTCGGGCCATTTAGACCTGGAATTTCTAAGTTCTTCGAGCTTGTTCCACTACCACATGAAGTGAATACAAGTGAAAAAGTTGTTACTAGAGCTAGGAGTGAAAGTTTTGTTCTTTTAACTGAGTTTCTTAAAGTAATTGTGTTCATGATTAACCTCAAAAGAAACGAAGTTTCTCTTGAAGGCCCTGATCTAATTCGATTAACGTACAACATTTCAACTAACGGACAGCAAGATCTAGGGTTTTCTCTTCTCGTTTTTGTTGAACCGATTATGACAAAATTGAAAAAATGAACAATAGGATTCCTGATGAAAGTTGTCGGTTTTGTGAAAACTCTTCGAAAAAAGATTTGATTATCTTATAAAAACAATAGCTTGAAAGACTAAACTTATTGTTATCAGTAAGAAAATAAAAGTACATCTTCCGGACTATTGATTTTTTTAAATCGCCAATGATCTTTGACAGGGAAGAAGTAAACATCTAAACCTACGTGTGGATGGGCTTGCCGGTACTTTTAAGCAAAATAGATTGCTGATAAAATATAATCAGGAGTTTTTGATGAGAATACTGAATAGAATGGCACCTACAAATATGCATGCGAAAAAGTCTCCAGTTTCTGAGTCACGAGTAAAGAAGAATGATGGAGAGTTCACACCAAAAGGCACAGATGATCGTCCTATCGTTAGACGTGAAAAACCAAATGATCTATCAAGTAGTGAAATTAGAGCAAAATTAGAGCAACGAAATGAGGCTAAGGCTCAAGCAGCAACTAAGAAGAAAGAAGCTCCAAAAGATGACTTTGTCACTGCAATGCCAGAAGACTTGGTTGTTGAAAGAAAATCTGCAATTAAAAAACCTGAAAAAAATAAAGAAGTTAAAGAGGCGCCAGAGAATACAGATAAGTCAGTTGTGCTAAAGAGTGATGTTGATAAAAATGATCCTAACGATCCAAATGTTCAGGAAAAATTAAAAACACTTTTAAAGACTGGTGGTTTTGCATTTTCTCAAAAAGAAAAAGAAGCACTCGCACAAATTCTGAATAAGTAGTAGTTACTTACTCATCGTCACTAAGCATGGCCTGAACTTTTTTAATGGTATGTGGAATAACATTCTCTAGCTTTCCATCAATTACAGTTGCTGCAGAGTGATTATGACCTCCTCCCCCAAGGGCCTGTGCCATAATTCCCACATCAACAGATGAGATTGCTGAACGAAAAGAGACTTTGACCTTGTCGCCAATTTGTCTAAACATACATGCTACTTTGATATTATCTAAAATCAGAAGGTGATTTATAAATCCGTGAGTGTCTTCAGCATCGCTCTTGTAGAGATCGAGTTGATCTTCAGTGAGAGAGATCCATGCGATAGATTCGTCATCTGTAGTTTGAGCTGAAGTCAGAACTGTTCCAAGAAGCTTCATGTAAGGAACTTTCTTTGTTCCATTGATCATATTATAAGCTTGGGGTGGACTCACACCTGAATCAAGTAGATCCGCAATTACACGGTGAGTGTTACCAGTCACTGTAGGATATCTAAAACTACTTGTATCAATAATTATTGAAGTATAAAGCGCTAGGGCCATCGCTTCATCAAACTTAACACCTAGTGCAGTAATAAGTTCCCCAACTAGTTCTCCAGTTGCAGCCTTCTTTGAATCAATACAATGAATCGCTGAGAGCTCTTTTGGACAAGGGTGGTGGTCGATAAATAGCAGTTCATGCGATTTCATGACGAACTCTTGAACATTCTTTCCGATACGCGGAAGAGAATTAGTATCAGTAACAATAAATAAATCAATTTTACCGATTGAATCTTTAACTTCATCGTACGAACGAACTACATCTTCAGGGTCAAGATACTTATAACGCTCAAAGAGTGGCTCTTCATTTACGCAAACAACATCTTTACCAAGCTTCTTAAGCGCCATACACAGCGCAATTTCACTTCCAATACCGTCGGCATCTGGATGAATGTGTGTTGTGATAACAATCTTATTGGCCTTAGCGGTCAACTCTAAAAATCTTTTTACTGCATTACTCATGACTATTCTTATCGGTAATTAATTTTGGAACTTTTCTAATTGTTTCATTTTTTGGTAGGATTTTAAAGTATTTAAATTTTAGAAGGATTATAGATGAATACCATAGTAGAGTTCTCGGATATTGAAAAATCTTATCCTGATAAGAAAGTACTTAAAGGGATCAATTTTAAAATAGAAGAAGGATCTGTGCACGGATTTCTTGGGCCAAATGGAGCAGGGAAGTCGACACTAATGAATATCCTACTTGGATTAAATTTTCTCGATGCTGGTGAAGTAAAAAAAGAAGAAGGATTGAAAATTGGATATCTTCCAGAACATGCACCTCTCTATCTTGAAATGAAGGTTAAGCATTATCTAAAATTTGTTCAAGAAATTTATAATAGTAAGGATGATCAATTTCTTGAAGAAATTATTGATCGTCTTGGACTTCGTGAATTCGAAAATAAAACAATCGGTAAACTCTCTAAGGGTTATAAGCAGAGGGTTGCTCTTGCACAGGCAATTTGTCACAATCCAAAGTTGTTAGTTCTTGATGAACCACTCGTGGGGCTTGATCCTCACGCAATCATCCAGATGAAAGAACTTATTAAAGATCTTTCTAAGAATCATACGATTCTTATTTCTAGTCATCAACTTCATGATCTTTCACAAATGTGTAATAGAATCTCGATCATTAACAATGGTGTGATTGTAAAAAATGGAACAATTGATGAAATTGAAGCAGAAATCAAGCATGGAGAGAAAATTCAGTTTGAACTGGCTGAAGATAACGATCAAGTTGTGAAGGAACTTTGTCATCAATACAAACTTAGCTTCAATAAGGTATCAAACTGTACATACGAAGTGACATCAATTGAAGTGATGGAGCTTAAAAAAATTGTCGCAAAATTTTTCTTTGAAAAGCAAATTGTTGTTTTATCTCAAGTCGAAAAGAAAATGGATTTAGAAGAAATCTTTAAGTCAGTTACATCGGAGAGTCACCAATGAAAATGACCGAAGGCATAGTAATTCTAAGTAAGAAAGAAATTAAGGGATGGCTTAGCTCACCAACAATATATATTTTCACTGCGATATTTTCATTTGTAATTGGAGGAGTCTTTTATTCTAACTTACTCCAGACAGCAGAGCTTACCAATAAGACAGTTGTTGATAATATTTTAGCTCCAACATTTTCTTCAATTAATTTTTTACTTATTTTCTACGCTCCAATCTTGACGATGGGAGCTTTTGTTAGAGAAAAGCAGGAGCATACAATGAATCTTTTAATGCTCTCAAATTTATCAACAACACAAATTTATTTTGGTAAATTTATTTCAGCTGTTTTGAAGGGGATCTTTATCATTGCTCCCACAATTATCTTTCCAATTATTTTATCTTTTTCAGGATTTGAGGATTGGATGATGCTATTAACAAACTATCTTGGAGTATTAGGGCTTCTTCTTTGTTATCTAAGTGTGGGAATGTTGTCTTCAATAGTCACAAGAAGTTATGTCGTTTCAATTGTATTGAGCTTTGGTATTTTGTTTTCATTTTTGATGCTTTTTACAACTGGAACAGTTGTCACGAGTGATATTTTTGGTCAGTTACTTAGACATATGAGTATTGGCCAACATATCTTTTATTTCTCTCGAGGAGCAATTGCATCCTTTGATGTTGTTTATTTTGCTTCATTTGTAATCTACTTCTCATATGTAAGTGTAAGAATCCTAGGAGTGAGAAAGTAATGAAAAAATATAATTTTCAAATTCTTGTATCTATCGTTGGAATTCTCTATCTCGTTGGTGTTTTTCTAGTTGTAACAATGCCTGATAATCCAATTTTATGTTTAACGCCACTTCTGCTAGCTGTTATAGGGACTGTAGTTCTATGTTTCATGAAAAAAGATGAAGTTATTAAATTGATGAAATCAACTTATGGAAAAAATCTTGCAAGTAATATCGTAGGATTTTTTCTTTTCTTTGTTGTATTGGCCCTTGTTAATTATATTGCAGTAAAAAGAGCTTATGTTTGGGATATTGGAGCTAGGAAATTAAACTCTCTAACTGAGCAAACTCAGAAAGTCATCGCAGAGATTAATGACCCAGTAACTTTTAAAATTTTCTCTAGTAAAGAATATAGAGACAGCATTAGAGCTCTGCTTGACTTTTATAAGAATGAAAATCAAAACTTCAAAATTGAGTATATCGATCCTGAAGTAAGAAGTGATTTGGTCTCTAAATATCGTATTCTGAGATCTCCAACTGTTGTCATTGAGAGTCCTATAAAAGATCATCCAATACTCGTGACAGAGATAAAAGAATTAAGTATTACAAATGGTTTGATAAGCATACAGCGAAAAAGAGACCCTCTCCTCTGTTTTGCTTACATGAAGGGTTTTGAGGATACGACAGATGTTGGATATACTGGTTTTTTACACGTATTAAAAGAGTCTTCATTTAAACTAAATATTATCAACCTTCTGGCGGTTTCAGAGATACCAAGACAATGTAATGTGTTTTCTATTCTATCTCCAATGTCTGATCTCATGGATTCGGAACTTGAAAAGGTGAAGAAGTACTATGACCAGGGAGGAGTTTTATTTGTTGGATTCTCTCCGATGCTAAATGGAGATAAAATAGGAAAACTTAGAAGTTATATTGAAGAGCTTGGACTATCGATCTCTAATGATATTGTGATTGATTCTAAATTCTCACTTAATGGCTCTCGCGGAAGTGCACCGATTGTTAGAAAGTTTGATGATAAGAATATTAATACTAATATATCAGGACAGGTTTTCTTTCCTATTTCCTCCTCTGTAACTTTAAAAGATATAGAACAAGAAAAAAATTATGTACCACTGGCGACAAGCTCAAATGATAGTTGGGCCGAAAAAACAATTCTCGAACTTGTATCAGAGAAATTAAAATTTGATGAGAGGGATGTGCTAGGGCCAATCGATATGGCCGCAGCATTATTAAAAAATGATAAACCAAGGCTAATAGGACTAGGAAACGCTACGCTTGTTGCGAATAAGTTTTATCAATTCCAATCGAATTTTACTTATGTCTTAAATCTATATTACTGGGCAGCTGGAGAAGATCAGCTAACGTCTGTACAGGCCGCCGCACTCCCTGAGAAGCCTGTCTTTATTTCAGACCTTCAAAAACAAGTAATTCTCTACTTCTCAGTGATTATATTACCTCTACTCTTACTGTGCTTTGCTTTTATTCAGTATCGTAGAAGGAGTTTAATTTAATTGAAGAATTTATATTTATTTATCACTGCAGTTTTACTTATTGTCTTTATTTACTTCTTTGAAGAAACAAAGATTAGAGAAGAATATAAAGAAGAGCAAAAGAGAGAAGAACTATTTTCACAAAAAGAAATGGGAACTTTAAAATCGCTTCAGGGGAGTAACTTCAATCTTACAACGGATGGAGATAAGTTTATATCAAATGAGGGGATTGAAATATCAAGAGGTCAAATTGCATTTTTTCTTGAGCAATTACAAAATATTAAAATTCAAAGAATTCTCACTCCAGAAGAGGTAAAGTATCTTGATGAGAGTACACTAAAAGAAAAGATTCATTTTATATTTTCAAATGGAGAGCTTGAAATTCAGATTGGTCAAAAATTACAGTTCAATAGTTCATTCTATTTAAAGGTTTCAAATATTAAGCAGGGAAGCTTTAAGTGGGCCGTCGCTAAGTATGAGAATGGTTATACAGAGAGTCTTCAAGCAAATAGCGGTAATGAAGCTTATCGAACTAGTGGACCCTACGATCAGGTTCGATCAATTTTTTCTTTAAATGATGATTTCTTTTTCAATTTGAATCCTTTTGTCGGGACCTTTGAAGGAGAGGTTACTATTGATTCTTTTCGAAATCCGAAGTTTGCTGTTAATTTTGTGAATATGACGACCATTCCTCAGGCTTTTGAGGGGGTAACATATAATAAAGAAGCTTTTAAAAATCTTGTTGATACTTTCAAAAATTTTAAGGCCAAAAGAGTAGTGATCAAAAACTTTGATCTTGAGGACAAAATTGGAGAGATAAAACTTGGTGATGTAACTCTATCTTTGTTTAGAAAATATGGTAGTCAAAATGGATATTTCCTCCTTAAAGGTAATCAACTTTATTTTCTGACTTCGGAGCTCTTTAGATCTGTATTTGTACCATTACAGTTCTTTTGGAATAGAAAATTGAATATTGATGCTGACTCTGAATATCTGATCTCGAATCAGGAAGGAGAGCAGATCTTTAAGGGCAGAATGAGTGTGGCCAGTAAGTGGACTGATATTCTAAAAAAAGAAGCTCATGTAATTAGAAAAAAGATCGCCAATGACTTCCTATTTACTTATAAGATTACTGCAGGAAAACAGAGTTTTTTGGTCAGAGAAAACAGCGAAGGGATTGAAATTCTCGACGAAAAATCACATCTTATTTTCCACTTCTTAGACAAAATAAAGTAAAATAATACCATGAATGAAATCATTTATAATTATATTGATTGCCTACTTCATCCAGTGAGAAATCATCAGGCAATATATAAGAGAAGAACTGAACTTGAAAGAATGAAGAAGGGGCGTCTATTTGCTCTTGTTGATGATCAATTTCAGGAAAAGTTTAATCTTGATTTCGTTTCGTATGCTTTAACATCATGGTTATTTGTTTTTGTTTCAGCAGTTTATTCATTACTCTTTTTACATCTTGGCTTACAGTTATCTGAATCATTAATTGAAAGTGGTTATTTTCCAGGAATAAATCTTTCATCATTATTTCAAAAGAAAATTATGTTAATGGGTCTTCTCTTTGAAGTAGTTTTCTTTCCTCTTACTGCATGGGTTTATGTGAAATTTTGGAGAATTATTATCTCTTTCTTTGCCAATATATTCGATAAGGAAGTTGATGAAAATGCACTCGATGATGTAGTTAACAACTCACTTGTTGGCAATTTTTTTCTCATTATTCCAATTTTTGGAAAGCTTTTTAAGCAAATTGCCTCGGTACTTTATATCTTCTTTGGCGTGAAACATAATCTTAGATTTACAACAGTTCAGTCTTTTATCGTCGTATTTTCACCTCTATTATTTGTGGCCCTATTTATGTTATTTATTGCGATGTATATCATGTTAGTAATTAATCTCATCTAGTTTATGGACCCATTATTCAAGAATGATCCTATATATAAATTCTTAAAAAAATCTAAAGTAAATAAGGTTGATACTTATATTGATTACTTTGGAAAAAGTTACGAAGTTTCTCATCCTGGCTTGAGAAAAAATGAGAAGCTTAATCTTCAATATACAGTTGAAAGAGCATCAGATATTGGAAAAAGAATTCTTCACGTTGATGTGAGAAATGATGTAATGCTGACTCCAAAGCAGGCCCGTGAGTTAATAATTGAAGCAAAGTCATTTGATCGAAGAATCAAGAATGCCCACTTCTATGTTAACTATGGTGGAAATATTCATCATGCTCTTGAGAGGTGTGGGGCTAAAGATGTTGGTAAAGTTCTTTACGCAACTGTTGCAGATGGTAGGAAGGCCTTAGCTAAGATTGAGAATAAGAAAGTTAAAATTAAGCGCCCCAAAGAAAGTGATATTGATGAATTAATTGAGCTTGAGTATCAGGCGCACCGTCGAAGCTCAACTAGTCGAGTGGGAAATATTTCTAAAAAAATGGTACGTCAATTTTATCAAATGATGATACAGCGCAAGTGTTGTTATGTTGCTTATGTCGATGGAAGAATTGCAGGGGTTATTGGACCAGCATATAATAAAATGAAAATTGGCTTCATTATGACAATTGCTGTTCATCCAGACTTTCAGGGACAAGGAATTTCAAAAGTTCTGTACAAGTATGCTCTGGACTTTTGGTCAAAGAAAAACATTGAAATCTATGCAGGAACTTCAACGACAACTGAGGTTTTAGGGCTTGGAAGAAAACTTAAAAGAGTTCCTCTTAAAGTCCATCTCGAAATCTAATCTGGCATCGGTCTTGCTTTATAAACTCTATATGTAAAATATGGAGCTATAAATGTCTAATTTTAGTAGAAAGCTGAGCTTGGGGTGTCTAAGTTTATCAATAGTGTTCAACGTTTATACAAGTGCCTTGGATGTCACAGATGAAAGCGTTGATCGTAGTGTCAGTGCTTGTATGAGTCAGCATTCACTAACAAGTACTAGTATTAGAAAAGAACTAGAACAAATGTATCCCAAACTTGACTCCAGCCTTGAAATATATGGTGTGAGAATTGATGAGCCCCGTGCTGGACTTATTGACATCTTAAATAATCAGTTGAAAAAAAGAGATAAAGGCAGTGTCGTTGATACTAAGCTTGTCTTTGAGGAGCGAGATTTCAGAAGTTGTACTGATGTTTTTTGTTTGGCAGATATGGCCTATGGAAAAGGCCTCGGTGCTTACTATCTTTATATTCAGGCAAAATATAATCTCGATTTGTCGCCTTTTTCCAATGAAAAAATAAGTGATGAAGATAGATTTCTTCATACGGTAAGATACACTAAAGATGAGCTACTTGCGGTTTTGAAGGCAGTAAAGTTATTGCCAGAAGACTCGCTGAAGTCTCTCGATTATGGATATCACGCAAAGAAAACTGATCGTTATAAAGGTAATACTCTTGCAAATGCTTCGATTAACTTTTTTAAGCTTTGGTCAGACACTCATGCAGGAGATAAAGTATACACTGTAATTCATGAGCTTGGACACGTGATCGCAGATCTTGTGTATGTTGAACATGGTGAGATGCTAAGTACTGGTATCGATGCCAGTGATGAGTGGGCCAAGTTGTCTAAATGGAAATGGGAAAAAGGATTGTTTTTTGCTATTTACTCGGCCACATATCCATTTTTTCAAGACAATTTTGTGTCTAACTATGCACGATCGAATCCCGTAGAGGATTTTGCTGAGTCTTTCACTACTTATATTTTAAAACCAAATGAACTTAAAAAAGTAGCTCCTAAAAAATATGAATTCATTAAGAAATTTATTTTTGCGGATATTGAATATAGTGACATTTATTGCACAAACAACAATGGGAATGTTCTCAAAGATTTAGACTATGCTAATTTTAATTTTACTGCAGTTGTACAAAATTGTGGTAAAGCTCTTGAGAAAGGACTTATTAGCTTAAACACAGAAGAGTTGAATCGTTGTGTTTATCGTTTTGGCTTTAACAAGTTTAGTGCACCAATAGTTATTTCCCCTAAAAAAATGGAAGAAATTCTTTCATTTCAAAATGTTAAGAAAAAGTCAGTGAAATCTTTAGTTAAAAAATATTTTTCAGGCTTTACTGAATATAGCTATTGTGAGAATAGTCCTTCAATTTTAATTTCTTATGAAGATTATTCTGCTGAATTAAGCGAGCTTACAAAACACTTATGTCGTTGGGCAAAATCGCATGAGCTTCGATTAGGAATTCAGTTTACAAATGAAGAAGCTAAAGATTTTATGATGAATCTTGTGATAGATAGAATGACGCCATAGAGGCGTCAATCTAATCAAGCATATCAAAGCAGTTGAGGACAAAGCTATAATTGAAGGCCTTGTCTTCAATCCACTCGTATCTCTTTGAAGCACCAGCATGTCCAGCATTCATTTTCATCTTTAACAGAAGAAGATTGTCATCAGTTTTAAGTTCTCTAAGTTTTGCCACCATCTTTGTTGGTTCCCAGTATGTTACCTGCTCATCAGATATTCCTGAATTATAAAGAGTATTTGGGTAATTTTGTGCCCTAACATTATCATATGGAGAATAGCTCATCATGTACTCAAAATCTTCTTTGGATTTAATCGGATTTCCCCATTCTTCCCACTCCGGAGGTGTCAGAGGGAGTGTTTCATCAGAGATTGTATTAATCATATCAACGAAGGCCACATCAGCAATCACGCATTTAAAGAGATCTGGTCGCATATTTGAAACTGCGCCCATTAAAAGTCCTCCTGCACTCCCTCCATTGGCCGCGATCATTCCCGCTGAAGTATAACCCGTTTTGATGAGGTGTTCGCATGAGCTGATATAGTCTTTAAATGTATTGAGCTTGTGGTGCATTTTACCTTTTAGGTACCAATCATTTCCTTTTTCATCTCCACCTCTAATATGTGCAACAACGAAGCTAAAGCCTCTATCAACTAGGGGATAAAAATTAGATGAGAAACCAACTGGCATACCAAGTCCATAGGAACCATACGCGTAAACAAATGCTGGGGCTTTGCCATCCTCTATAAAATCTTTCTTTGTGATAATTGTTAGTGGAATGAGCTCTCCATCGTGAGAGGGAGCATAGTCTCTTCTTACCTTATATAAAGACGGATCATAATTTGGAACGATGTCAGTATCAACAACCTTCATTTCAAGAGTTGAGATATTAAGATCAATATCTTGTGATGGTTGAACAGGTGATTGGTAGTAGATTCTTAGAACTTCACTATTGTTGTCGTAAGCTCCAAACATACTGAGATGATAAACTTCATCTTGAAATTTAACTTTCTTTTCCTCTTTAGTTTTTATATCAACAATTGAAAGTTCTGGGATTGCTGTTGTCGTATTATTGGCCTCAATGACAAGTTTTCCTGCGTAGATGTCGAAGTCAGTGATATAAAGTGAAGGACTCTCTTTAACGAAGACTTCCCAGTTTTTCATATCAATAATTTTATCGTGGTCCGCTTCAACTTTAAAAATTTGAAAGTTTTGAGCGTTTCCTTTATTGGTACTGATATAGAAGTTTCCGTCCCAATGATCAAGCTCATAACTAATGTCATTGTCGCCCGTTACAAAAAGCTTGAACTCTTTATCTGTGCCTTTTAGAGAATGATAGAAAACAGCACTTGAAGCACCACTTGCTAGATTTAGAACCGCATAGGCCTTATCACTTGTTTGGCCCATGCTCATAAACATATTACTATATTCATTTGGTTTAGTGAAAATAAGCTTCTTCTTCTCTGGTCCTTCAAAAATATTGAAGCTATACACTTTTGCTCCACGAGAAAATTCATCTCTTTCCACGTAGTAAATATCAGTGTCTCCAACCCACATATAAGACCCATTTGAGTTTTCAACTTGATAGTCAAAATCTTTTCCTGTTTGTAGATCACGAATTTTTATTGTTGCTTCCATTGAGCCTGAAGTATTGAAAGCATAAGCGAGATAAGTATTCGCCTCATTAATTGATCTTCCTTTTAAAATGTAGAGATCGTGTTCTTTTGCTTCAATATTTGTATCAAAGTAAACCTCTTCTGCTGCCTCAAGGCTTCCTTTTTTTCGACAATGTCTTGGATAATCTTCACCTTTAACAGTCACGGTATAGTAGAAGTAATCACCTTTTAGAATTGGGAAAGTCTTATCATCTTCATTGATACGTCCAAGAATTTCTGCGTACATTTTCTCTTGGAATTTTTCGAAGTGTTTTGTGGCTTCTTTTGTATATTCATTTTCTTCGTCGATATATTTCTTTACTTCAGGATTTTTGAAATTGAGATTTCCGCTGATGAATTCTTTCCAGTTCTCATCACGAAGCCATGCATAATTATCAACACGCTTGTGACCATGTTGAATAATTTCTATTGGATGCTTTGGAGCAAGAGGTTTTTTCATGATTTTTATCCTTTCTGAATTCTTTGTTAGATTTTGTAAGTAATCACATCTTACCGAAATTAAAAGCAAAATGGAATGACCCAGGGCGCGGCCGGCCTGACGATTTTGCCAAAAAATGCTTTAATAGATCTTACACAATACACACAAAACTTTTTATTTTGAGACATTAATTGACATTAGCGAAAGGAGTTCGAGATGTCCTACTTAGGAAACCACATGCACATGAGCGGCGGAATTGAAGTCGTATGCGGACCAATGTTTTCAGGAAAAACTGAAGAGCTAATCCGTAGAGTTAAAAGAGCGCAAATTGCTCGCCAAAAAGTACAAATTTTTAAACCTGCAATTGATGACCGTTATCACGCAACTGACGTGGTTTCTCACTCGTCACAGGCCATTGAAGCAACACCTGTTAAGGACGCTTTAGATATTCTTCAAAAGGTTTTCGATTCAACAAGAATCGTCGCTATCGATGAAGTTCAATTCTTTGATGCAACAATTACAAAGGTTGTACAAAAATTAGCACGTCGCGGAATTCGCGTGATTTGTGCTGGTCTTGATCAAGATTCTTGTGGAGAGCCGTTTGGTCCAATGCCACAACTTCTTTGTATTGCAGATGATGTAATGAAAATTCAAGCTATCTGTACTGTATGTGGTGCACCAGCGACGAAGAGTTATAGAAAACCAACTAAGAACCAGGATCAGGTTCTAGTAGGTGAGTCTGATATGTATGAAGCGAGATGTCGCTCACACTTTGACTACTTTGGAGAAGAGGAAGATGTGATGGCATTTTCAATCTCTCTTGGTGGATTAAAGAGAATTAATGAAAATGGTCAGGCTGAAATAGCTGCAAAAGACTAACAAATTTATAACGGAGAGAATGACTTAATTCTCTCCATTCTCATCCTTTTCTGTGTTACAATTTTTTCGCATATTCATTTAAAGCGAGGAAGTTATGTCTCACAAAGTCTTTATTTCACAGGAACAAATTTCAAATCGAGTCAAAGAATTAGCAAGAACGATTGACCAGGATTTTTCTGGTGAGGAAATTGTTGTTATTGGCGTTTTAAATGGCGCTTTTATGTTTGTTGCAGATCTTATTAGAGAAATCAAATCTCCTATCATTCTCGATTTTATCGCGGCTTCTAGCTACGAAGGTACAGAGAGCACAGGAAATCTGAAAATCCTAAAAGATATTAAAGTCGATATCAAAGATAAGAATGTTATTCTAGTCGAAGATATTGTTGATACAGGATTAACAATCAAGGAACTTCAAAAAGATCTTAAAGATCGTGGACCAAAGAGTCTTAAGCTTTGTTCGCTTCTTCATAAACCAGCAAGAACAATTCATGAAAATAAAATTGATTATCTAGGATTTGAAATCGAAGATAAGTTTGTTATCGGTTATGGCCTAGATTTCGATGGGAAATATAGAGAGTTACCATATATTGGAGTTTACGGTGAGAGTTAATGTTGAAGGGTCTGTAAGAGTAGACCTTCTAGGGGGAACGATTGATCTTGTTCCAATTAATCAAATCTTAAGGGACACAGTTACACTAAATATTGCAACATCTCTTAAAGCAAAAGTGGAAATTGAAGAAGTTGACTTCGATGGAATTATAATCGAGTCAAAAGATTATAACTCAACAACAAAGTTTAATTCTTCTGACTTTACCATTGAAAACTTCGACGGCGAACATTTTGGAGCTTTAAGTTTTGTCTGCCAAATTCTTGCTCATTTTAAGCTTACAAAAAATGCAAAGGTAACACTTGAATCAGGATCTCCTCCTGGTGCCGGACTTGGTGGGTCCTCATCAATGGGCGTGACCCTTTATAAGGCCCTTGCAAAATATCTGGATCAGGATTTTGATCGTTTAAAAGCAATTAATGTCGTACAAAATATTGAGTCCAAAATTCTCAATATGGGACCATGCGGATATCAAGATTACTATCCGGCACTGTTCGGCGGCGTTCTCGCTCTTGTTCCAACAAACTCACGCGTGCGTGTTGAACAACTTTACTCGGAAGAATTAAAAGAATTCTTGGAAAATAGAATTACTCTGATTTACTCAGGTGCGCTTCGCTTTTCGGCAATCAACAACTGGGAAGTTTATAAAGACTTCTTTGATAAGAGAAATGGTGTACGTGAAGGGCTTACAGAGATTGCAAAATTATCTCGTGAAGCTTATCAGGCTATTTTAGATAATCGCTTCGAAGAGCTTCTTGAACTTATCACGAGAGAGGGACAAGTTAGAGAAAGTTTATTTGAAGGCATTGTGACACCAGAGATTAGAGATTTTTTCAATCAATTAAAGAGCAAAAGTCTCGCTGACGGCATGAAAATGTGCGGAGCAGGTGGTGGAGGATGTTTTATTATTGTCCATAAAGCAAATCTTCATGATAAAATAAAAGAAGAAGCAGTGAATGCTTCAATGAAGGTATTAGACTTCAAACTTACTAACGTTATTTAGGACTTTGATTTGGCAGAACATCGAGTAGCAGGACTCAGTATGAAAGGTGGAAGAAAGGATAACTTTTACTTCTGCCTCCTTGATCACTTTGAAGAAAGTAATCGCTGGTTCTTAAAGTCCGTTTTACAAGTTAAAGATGACGATGAAGTTCAAGATGGTGACGATGCTATTCGTTCATGGATTGAGAAATATGAGATTGATAATCTTGTTATTGATTTCCCTCTGACGAGACCTGCTTGTTATGACTGTGAACTTGAATGTCCTGGTATATCTAAGTGTCCTGTTCCCGAAGTGGAGTATGTACGAAATCAGGCACAAGATATTCTTGATAAAGATATGGAGCTTCTTGAAAAGCATCCAAAAGGTTATGAAAGAGATCGAAATATTGATGATCTCTTTGATTACTCTCGTGACATCTTTGATAAGTGGCCTGTTGAGCATCTTCTTTCAAGATCTTTTAAGAGAAGATTGAAAAAAGGTTTTCTGCCTTACTGGAATAGACCTCTTGATTTTTGGATCTGGTGTTTCTATCACGATCAACTTTTAAAACTCTTTAAAACAACATTTGATTCTTTTGGAAATACATCTCTAATGGTGGTTTCACGTTTCTCATACATGAAGAGGCATTTCCCAAAGAATCTTTCGATGCATGAAGCAAATGTGAATCTCATTCTCATTGAGCTAATTCGATCGAAGGTCTTACTTGTTAAGAATATTGTTAATATGTCTGATCTTGAACTTGGGGTTGAGGCGAGACTTGATATTATTAAGAAAATTGAAAGTAAGCTTAATATTTTTATCTATGATCACGATTTGGATATTCTTGTGAAGAATCCTCGCGCTTTTGATTCATTCTTACTTGCGATTGCGGGACAGAGAAAATTATTAAATCAGATTATCAATCCACCGGAGTGGACTGATCCTTTAAAGACGAACTTTATTTTACCGGCTTTTTAACTTTTTCTTTAGCCTTTTCATAAAATTTGATTCCTTGATTCAACCAAAGAAAAGCAATACCTATTATTAGAAAACCAATGTTGAAAAGATTTTTTAAATCAAATACAGCAAAGAGTGGCATCAAAATACCGGCACTTAGAGAATAGAATTTGATATATGAAAGTGCACCTTTCTTTTCTTTGAAGTAGTAGAGTAGATAAACAATCACATGCACAATCAGATAAACCGAAAGAATTGATACTAAAGTTAAAATCATTAATTCCCAAAGTTGAGCAATATATTCTTGAGGAAGTTCAACGGCTTGCCCCCCTGCTTGGCCAATGACATCCAATGCAAGCTTGAGTGATTTATCAAATTGCTCTTTATTGCCAAAACCCTTCCATAAATAAGAACAAATATAGAGGTCAGCAATAAAAGGGATGAGAATAGTTAGAAATTTGAAGTTTTTTTCGTTAGTATTAGAGTATTGTTTTTTCATCCTTTAATTATTGGAAAGAATTTATGGTTTTACAAGTATTACTACTCGCATTATCAATTGTTATGCTTTACTACGGAGCAGAATTTGCACTTGAAGCTGCTGAAAAAATTGGTATGGCCCTGGGGTTATCTCCACTGGTTATCGGACTTTTAATTGTTGGCTTTGGAACTTCACTTCCTGAGTTTTTTGTTTCACAAATTTCAGCTCTTGATGGGAACCCGCAAATTGCTCTTGGAAATATTGTTGGTTCAAATATTGCTAATCTTTTTTTGATTCTTGGAATCTCTGGTTTTATGACTGAACTTTTTGTACAGAGAAAAGAAATTAAGATCCAGTTTTACCTTCACCTTGGTATTACCTCTATCCTTGCTTTTGTTCTCTTTCAAAACAGACTTTATCCTTGGGCAGCCGGACTATTTGGAGCATTCTTCGCTTTCTACTTATATGATACTTTTAAGCAGATGATGAAGCAGCGTCATCTTTCAGATTATGATAACTCAACAGATCGAGAACGTCCTCATGCTAAAGAATTTCTCTTTTTAGCAATTGGCTTTGTACTTCTCTATCTTGGGGGAGAGTTGCTAGTAGACTCTGGAACTGAGCTTGCTAAGGCCGTTGGTGTATCAAGTTATGTTATCTCCGCTGTCTTTGTTGCATTTGGAACTTCATTTCCTGAGCTTGTGACAGCAATTATGGCGTGTATTAAGAAAAAGAATACCGATCTTATTACAGGTAATATTATTGGATCGAATATTTTCAATGTGGCATTTGTTCTTGGGAGTTTATCTTTCTATAATATACCAATTGAAAATGACTTTACGATTGAGATCGTTTGTCTTTTATTTGCTTCATTATTTCTCATTGGATTAACTTTATTAAAGAAGAACTTTGGAAGATTAAGTGGTTTGATCTTTCTAGGTTTTTATGTCTATTCAGTATTCAACTGGGTTTCTTAGAAGCCCAGTTTAGAAATCATCACCTCGTCTAAGCTTGCGCTCGACATCTTTCTTGGCCTGATCTTGTCTCTTGTCGTGAAGCTTCTTACCGCGTCCTAGCGCGATCTCAACCTTAACTTTGGAACCTTTGAAATAAATCATTGTTGGAATGATTGTCATTCTTTGAGTTTTTGCGACGTGAGCAAACTCTTCAATCTCGGCCTTATTTAAAAGAAGCTTTCTTTTTCGTGCTTCTTCGTGGTTGAAGCGATTACCAAATTCATACTGGGCAATTTTCATATTGTTGATCCACATCTCGCCCTTATCATCGATTGTAATGTGAGATTCGCCAATTGTTACTTTGCCTTCGCGTAAACTTTTAACTTCCGTTCCAACAAGAACGATTCCAGCTTCAGTTTTCTCTTCAAGAGCGTAGTCGAAAGAGGCCCTTTTATTTTTTGCGATGACTTTAATACCCATAATTAATCTTTTAGTTTCTTATAAAGTTGTTGAATTTTATTAAGCTCGAGAGCTTCAGCTCTAACCGTTGTCTGGAGTCCAAGACTTGTTAGTGCTGCTTCAATTTTATCACTACTTGCATAGGTCTTCAAAACATTACCGAGCTGTTTTCTCTTAAACTTGAATATTGTACGTAGGTAATTTTCAAGATTTGAGAATTCACTTAATGGAATTATTGGTTCTTCTTTTCTTCTAAAGGTAATTACCGCAGAGTCCACTTTCGGTGGCGGAATAAATGCCCCTGGAGGAACTTTGCAGAGTAGGGAAGCGTCAAAGTATGTAAGGCTAAGGCCCATAAGTGAGCCCATATAGTTTTTCTTCGATGCGAATGGGAATACCTTATCAGCAACTTCTTTTTGGAACATCAGTGTCATGTACTTTATCTCTGGTGTTTGCAAGAACTTGATGAGAAGTGGAGTACTCACATTATATGGAAGGTTTGAAACAAGCCAAAGATCTTTTTCAATTCCGCGTTCCTTGATGAAAGCGGAGAAGTCGACTTCAAGAGCATCAGTGAAAGTAATGTGATCAGTTGGAAGAATATCTCCAAGATATTCGATCATACGCTCATCTTTTTCGATAACGTGTAATGGTTTTCCATGGGCCTGAAGTTTTTCTGTAAGAATTCCTGGTCCTGGACCTACTTCAATGATGTTCTTTGAACTCGTTGCGAAGTCGTTGGTGATCTGGTCAATAACCTTTTGGTCATTTAAGAAGTGTTGACCTAGGTCTTTATTGGCCATTGGCAGTTTCTTGGCCATTACTTATCCTTTGTTTTATTTTTTGAAATAAAACGGCTTCTCGCATCGAGATTTAATGTTTCTGGGTATTCTATCGCATCCCCTTGGATACGTAGAGCATAGTTTGCAATCATTGCTCCATTATCAGTACAAAACTTTGGTTCTACAAAGTGTACATTTTGGAAGCTTTCATTCAGTGCGCTTCTAAGTCTTGAGTTGCATGCAACACCACCACCAACAACGATTGGTAGTTTGGCGCCAACTTTTTTGAGTGCATATTTAAGCTTTAGTTTGAGTGCTTTGACGATTGCCTCTTGGTAAGAAGCACAAACATCGAGATGGGCCTGAGTGAGGTTATCTCTATTTTCATCGGTCACATAAAGCTCTGGATTATTTTCTAAGAATTGGCGAAGTGCTGTCTTTACACCAGAGAAACTTAGGTTGGCATCTTTTGAACCGCGAAGGCCGATTGGAAATTCATATTTTTCTGGGTCACCTTTCTTTGCATAGTCGTCAATGATGCGACCAGCTGGGTAGCCAAGACCCATGAGTTTTCCACCCTTGTCAAAAGCTTCTCCAGCCGCATCGTCGATTGTTGAACCAAGAATTTCAAATTCATCAGATCCAGTAACGTGCATATAAATACTGTGCCCACCTGAGACAAGAAGTCCGAGGTATGGGTATGAAACTTTCTGTGATAAATGAATGGCCTCAAGATGAGCATATAAGTGATTCACTGGAATAATTGGAGTCTTGTGAAGCATCGAAATTGTTTTAGCAGCATTGAGGCCTGTGAGTAGGGGACCAAGTAGGCCCGGGTAAGTCGTCACACCAATGCATGTAATATCTGAAAGAGAAATTTTTGCTTTTGTAATTGCTGTTTGGAGAAGGGGAGAAATCTTATCGAGATGATTTCTTGCCGCGATTTCAGGAACGACGCCGCCCCATGCACTAAGCATTTGTTCTTGTGAAAAACTTTCAAAGCTTAAAATCTCTGGGAAGTTTTCCCCGTTTGAGATTACAGCGATTGAGGTGTCGTCACAGCTCGTTTCAATTCCTAAAATTATGTTCTTCTTCATGTCTTGTTTCTAGCAAATTTCAAGAGTTGTAGCAACTATTTTGCAGGGCATCCTACGGACTTCATCATCGTTTTAATCTTCGAATCAGAAGCATCAAGGCTCATCCCATTCTTATCCTTGTCATACCACTCTGGAGATTGCTCTTTTGTGTGACATGATAAACAGTTATTCTTGATTTCCATGTGTCTCTGTTCAGGTGTTTTCTCTCCCTCTCCAACTGAGAATGGGTGATCTTGGTGCTGATTGTGACAGTTAAGACATTGAACATTTGCAAAATTGGTAGTGACTTCGAATTTCTTATCAATCGCTGCCCACTTGGTGCCAAGTTTTACAACATCGGCTTTCTTAAGTTTGCGGATACTTTCAACTCCGGTAAAAGCCTTTTTTACCTCGGCCCAGTAGTTATCAGATTTAGATTGATCCTTCATGTGAACGATGTCCTTAAAGTTGATAAAACCACCATCTTTTCCCATTCCCACAGAGTGGCACCCAATACATGAAGTATTGTTATGCTCATTGTTGATAAGTAGGGTAGCAAAGGCAATTGAGTGAGGAGTCTTTTGCCAATGATCAGCTTGGTCAGTGTGACATTCGAGACAGCTTTGCGCTGTTTTAATCTTCTGAGCACTTGCACTTGCTGTCATAAAAAATTTCTGTTCATCATCGCGAATTCTTTCAATCTGAGTTTTGTGCTCATCGATGAATGCGATGAATGGATTTGGTTCTAATTCTTTTTTCAGTTCTTCTCTAATTTCGTGATACTTAAATGGTTCTTCGATTTCAACTTTTGTTGGAATCATTACTTCACCAATATAGTGGTTCTTTGATAGAACTTGTACCAGCTTTGTCTGTCCCACTTCATTTGGAAAATTAGTAAAGCTTTGTGAGTGAGAGCCAATCACCCAACTAATTTGTGGAAACTTTTTAGCAAGCTCAACATCAGCGTCCATACCGGCATGAGAAAGAGCAAAGAGAAGATGGTTCTTGTTTTTATTGTCATAACCTTGCTCTTTTAGTTCAGGGAGAATTTTTTCAAGAGCTTTTTCTGGTGTTAAAAAATCTGGCTGAAACCCTTGCTGTAAAGTCGTAGGGTCAAGAAATCCAAGAAGGAAAATTTTCTTTTCCCCAAACTCAAGGATAACATATTTTTTGTGCTTGATTATATTTTCATCAGAGAGATTAGAAAGTAGAAATTGAAATTTAACTTTTTCTTGGACATTTCTAAGAAATCCCCACCCCAGGGCAAGGTCATGATCACCTGGGACCATATATTGAAGGCCTAGTTTATCAAGTCCTACAGCGAGATTCATCGCTGCAAAGGTAAGTGATTTCTGTAAGTGTTTTGGAATAACGCTTGAAGGAAATAGCGTATCGCCTGTATCAACATATAAAATTTCTTTTTCTTTTTTTAGTTTAGAAAATAGTCCTGCAACTTGTGGAAGACCACCAAGAGGAAAGTGACGACAACCACATGGATGAGTTTCACCCATAATTGAACTTGAAAAGACAATTGAAAAATGTGGTTTATCAATATTGATCTCGTCCGTATTATATTTTTGGTCGAGACCGATAAGAGTTTCACAGGAAGTTAGTAGAGCACCAAGTGCAATTGTTGATAGAATTTTTTTTAACACAAACTCCTCCTAGAGTTTAGAGAGCATCTCCTTCGCAGTTTTCACTCTCTTGTGTTTTGGAAACTTTGCAATCATTTCTTGCAGAGTTTGTTTGGCCTGTTCTTTTTGTCCTAGGCGATCAAATGTTCGGGCCAAATGAATAAGTCCATTAGCATTATATGTACTTGATGAATGCTCAGTATAAAGTCTAGAGAAATAAGTCATTGCGTCTTGGTTATTTTTTGTGATGTAGGAAACCATACCAAGATTGTGAAGGATTCGTGCTCGCTTCGAAGACTTATATTTGTTACTCGCTAGAAGAGCCTCGAGTAGGGGCTTGGCTTCAGAATACTTTCCTTTGCCATAAATTGACATCGCTTCATCATATTCATTTAATTTTTTTTTTGGAGCAGAAGCGCTTTTTAATGTTCCAAGAATCTCTTTAATAAACTTATCTTGATCAGCCAGACGAGTTTCGATAGAAGTCATTTTAACATTTTGATCGTTAACTTGAGTCGTTAGAGTTTTAATGATTTCTTCTAAGGCCTTGATTCTTTCATCCATCTTAGCCGTTGTTTCATTCTTTGAGTGTCCAGTTTCTTCTAGGACACCTTGGAACTCTTGCATTCTTTCTTCAAGATTTTGAAGTTTAACTGTTACATCAGCCGTTAACTTTTGGCCCTGTGACATTTGTACAGACATTGAGTTTATTAGTTGTTCACGTTTAATTTGTTCTTGTGTCTTACAGCTTGTAGCAATGAGAACAAGTAGTGAAAGTGATATTATTTTTTTCATAAGAATTTCCTAGGAAATTAGAGACTGTCTAAAGCTTTTTTCTTATATGCCTTAAATTCAGCTTGCTCTGCAAACTTCTGTGATAGTTCTGCGTATTTTTTTGCTTGGTTAAAGAATTTTCTACGATAGCTTGATTTAGCTTTTAGGTAGTAGTACTCAGATTTTCTATAAAGGTTAGGGGCAAGCGTTTGTGCTCCTGCATCTTTTGCTGCAATGAAAGCAGTCTGAGCATATGTCATTTCTAATTTAGGACGTGCGGTAGTTAAACCGCACGCCGTAAATATAAATAATGTTGAAAATAGAACAATATTCTTCATAGATTATTTTGCAGTAACTACAAAATTTCCTCTTCTATTTTGTGACCAAGCACCATCTTCGTGACCAAATGCAACTGGTCTTTCTTTACCGTAAGAAATTGTAGAAATTCTTCCAGCTGAAACACCCATAGCAACTAGGTAGTTCTTAATTGACTTAGCTCTTTTTTCTCCAAGAGCGATGTTGTACTGTACACCACCTCTCTCATCACAGTGACCTTCAACTTGTACTTCAACAGAAGTGTTCTCTTTTAAGAATTCAGCGTTTCTATCAAGAGTCGCTTTTGTTGAACCTGTAAGAGACGCAGAGTTGAAATCAAAGTAAACTGTAGAAAGTGCACCAGCTTTACCTGAATCTGAGTCACCATTAACTTCTAGGTTTGAAGAGTCTGCAGTTGAAACAGCAGGAGTTGATCCTTCTGAATCAGATTTAGTAGCTCCACCACCACAACTTGTAAGAGCTAAAGCACCAGCAAGAAATAGAACATTAAAAATTTTTTTCATCATATTCTCCTAATTAAAGTAGTTGGTTGTTATATAATTTTAATACATTATAATGTATTTTTCACATTTTAGGTATGGGAATTAAATTTCAATTAATACCATATCAAAATTCTCAACTATTATTTTGCTTGAAAAGGAAAAGTTAAAACAAATGTCGTATGATCAGCTTCGGCATCAATATAAATTTTTCCAAGATGCCTCTCTACAAGTTTCTTTACAACGCCCATCCCAAGACCTGTTCCGCGATTTTCACCTTTTGTTGTAAATAAAGTTTCAAATATATTTGCACGGATTTCTTCTGGAATACCTTTGCCACTATCTTGAAACTCGATCTTAATCATCGAGTTATCAGCACTGGCCTTAATCTCAATCCATTTATCTTCTAACTTTTCAATCGCATCGGCGGCATTATTAAGAAGGTTTAAAAATATCTGAGAAAGATCGGTTTCTGTGCAGAAAATGTTTAATTTTTCATTCACAGCTTGATAATTGACGGCAATGTTACGTGACTTCATCTTGGCATTTACCAATGATAAAGTTTTAGCAATTGTAGTTTTTATATTTACATTGATACTCTCTCCTTGATTCTTTCGAACAAGGATTGAGCGCATATTTTCAAAGATTTCTTCTATCTTTTCATAATTCATCTTAATCTCTGTGAGATTTGTCTTAATTGGAAGAGATTTTGCTCCCTGTAGTTGAAGTTCATCTATCTCATCTTCAAGATTTTCAATACTCAAAGATATAATGGATAGGGGAGTCATTACCTCATGAAGAATCTGTGCAGAAATTTCACCAATTGAACTCAATTTCTCCGAAACCATTAGCTCTTCGTTAAGTCGTTTGTTTTCAGTGAAATCTCTTTGAATCGCAAGGTACTGATAGATTCTACCAATTGAGTTTTTGAAAGGAATGACTGTTGTATCTACCCAAAAAAAACTTCCATTCTTTGCTTTGTTCTTTATCTGTCCATGCCAAACATCACCACGAGTAATTGTCTCCCACATCTCTTTCCAAAATTCATTTGAGTGAAAATCAGATTTTAATATGTTGTGACTTTTTCCAATTAACTCTTCACGTGAGTACTTTGAAATTTGGCAAAATTTGTCATTAACTTCGGTAATAACACCATAACGGTCAGTGATTGAAACGATAGAGGATTTATCCACGGCTTCACGATAATCCGCAGCTGTCCTTTCAATCTTTCTCGTCATTGTTAAATCTTGAATTGTTCCAATGACGACGGTCTCTTTTCCACGACTTAGTTTTGCCATGAATCTTGCTGTAGACGGCCTAAACTGTCCGGAAATAAAACTTAACTCCTCATCAAATGGAATTGTATTTTCAATAAGGTCTTTTAATTTTTGTTTGAATATATCGAGCGACTCTTTACGGAAGAACTGTTGCATTCGATCTAATGTCATGGCCGTAGATGTTGAGAGCTCATAGATCTTATAAACTTCATCATCCCATTTAACATAGTTGGCTTCAACGTGATATTCCCAAACTCCAATCTGAGCGAGTTTCTTAGCTTCTCCATAAATTTGAACATCGGAAGAGTTATGTGTCTCGAGAATTCTTCCTTGAGCAAAAATGACATCTTCCTTGTCGTCATAATATGCTGACCATTCGTAATGTGATATTATTCCTGTGCGAGATATTGCTCTAATTCTTTCTTTGACGTGTATTTTGGGATTCGTAAATACTTTCTCTAAAATGACTTTAAGCCTGACTTGATCATCTGGATGAGTAAATGACATGAAGCCGATTCTTTTATATTCTTCCTCACTTACTGAAAGGCTTTTCAACATCGCAGAATTTACGTAGAAGATTTCGAATTCCTTATTAAAAATAAGAACGGCATCATTCGATGTTTCAAGAAATTTTTTTATTTTATTTGTATTCATAATCCACCACTATTTATTGTCATGGATTATGAATTAATATGCTAAAAGAAAATTATTCCTGAGTTGTTAACTTGGATAATGTTTTGATCAGATTCTCATTCATCTGTGCTGGACTTAGTTTATCTATATCTGAGGCTATTTGCTTTCTAACTTCGATTACAATTGCTTTATAAAGATTTAAGAGAAGCTCTTTCTTTTCTTCTTCTGTCTCGGCCCAAAGATTAGAACCAATAAAGCGACGAGTTGGAGCTAGCATCCCATGCTCTTCATGCATATATGGACCTTTCATATTAAGTGAATTTGTGTCAAAGTCACGCGCAAGAACCATCTGGTATGAGCGATCATCAAGCTCATCGTAGTAAAGAGCGTTCACCATCGTGCGCTTACTTCCTGCGGCTAAAGCGGCAACAAGATCCGCAAATAGCTCATGGTAGGGACTAAGCATTCTATTCACTTTTAATGCCACCTTATTTTCTAGTCTTTTTTGTTCAGCTGATTTCAGCATGTCTGAATAAAAAGCAACCATATTCCCCGGATTACCGGCCTCAAAAGTTTTTTGAATCGTCAGACGAAGCGAACTAATCTTAAGTGAAATTTCTTTTAATTCCTTAAAGAAGTCTTCTTGTTCAAGCATCTTACTAAACACTGCGTGCCCATACTCGTGAGCAAGAACACTGTGGCTAGCGTAAAAGTCCCCATAGTAAGTCATTCCAAATTGTGAGTGAAAAGTGAGACGAAGTGGAACATAAATAATACTTCCCATGTCAAACGAAGCATTACTGTATTCTTTGTCGATAAATAAACTGATATCTGGAGTTACCGGAGAAATCTCGAAAACATTTTCTAGAGTCTGCATAAAAGAATCTATCTGGTCACATGTGAGATAATTTCCTTTTTGCGCTTTAAATGTGTTGAGTACAACAGTACCTTCCGTTGAAGCACATTGAACTCTTTCAATAGGTGCGGGCTGCTTAAAGGCCTTGATCTGGCCGTCGGCGAAAGAAAGAGATGAATAAATAGTTAAACTAAGTAATGTTATCAATTTATGTTTCATTGCGTTAGTTTACGTGATTTCAGTGGGGCATTGGGGAGAATTGTAATCTTTACAAACTGCTCCAGTTAAATGGGGACGGAATAGCCAGAGAATCAATAGATTTTAGTGGTTAACTCAATATTTTTTTGAGCAGCCGGATTTTCAGTAACTTAAGTGCTTAATCTATCTAGATAAAATAGAATTTCGTCCCCATTTAACGGGAGCAGTTTAGTGGACGAACCGAGGGGCTACATGCTAAAAAAATTGAATGAAAATCCTCATCGCAACACTACTACTTTTAAATACTTTCGCCCTCGATAAGGCGATTTACGACAACGACGATCGTCTTAACTTTCATGAGTTAACAGATCCTAAGCATATTGAGTGGGCGCACGCGACTGCGGCGATGATTGCATCATATGTAATTTACGAGGATGACAATAATCAGTCACGTATCAAAGGTAAAATGTTATCGCAGCAGGGAGTTTGCGAATATGAGAAATTTGCACGTGAGCTTACGGCTGCGGATTGTAGTGGATTTTTAATTTCGCCAGATACTCTTGTGACTGCTGGACACTGTATTAGAAAGAACTCTGACTGTGAAGGTTGGAGATGGGTGTTCGATTATCAAACAGGGCCCGACTATAAAATTGGGAAAACGTTACGAGTAAGTAACGATAATATTTATCGTTGTCAGCAAATTCTTGCCAGGGAGTTAAGTGACGATACGGACTATGCAATTATTAAGCTTGATCGTCCGGTTCTTGGTAGAAAGCCTCTAAAAATTAGAAAAGAAGGGCATGTGACTAAGGCTGATCAATTAACATTGATTGGATTTCCGTCTGGGTTACCGCTTAAAGTCGCACCTAATGCAAAGGTGATGTATCCAAATATTAGCCAAACATTCTTTTTAGCATCAACTGATTCGTTTGCTGGAAATTCAGGTTCGCCAGTGATTAATTCACAAACTGGTGAAGTAGAAGGAATTCTAGTTCGTGGAGAAGAGGATTACGTGAGAAGAAAAAAAGGATGCTTAGTTCCTAATGTTTGCACGACTCAAGACCACTGCGAAGGCGAGGCCGTGACAAAGATTTCAGAAATTCTTCCACATCTTTAAAAAAGGTTTGAAGCATAGTTAGTAACAATATTGATAATATGTTTTGATGTTCTTTTATTAACCTATACCTAGGTAACCTCCTGATTTTGACCACTATTTTTGTCAAATCTATGTAAAGAAAATTCATGTGAAAAATCACAGAAACTTGTTTTGATTTCTTCGTCTGAACGTACGATGATGTATTCAAGGAAACATCGAAACAAGGAGTATTGATGAAATTACAAGTTACTTTTAGAAATTTTGATCACACAGAAGCTCTCGATGGAATAATTAGAAAAAAGAGCGCGAAGCTTAAAAAATTTGCATCACCAAATGCACATATAACATGGAATTGCTTCGTTGATAGTAATGATCAGGTTTGTGAAGTTAATGTATCTGGATTCCATGGGCCAGATATTAGTGCGAAGGCAAAGTCAGAGTCACTATATAAGACAGTTGATATGGTGATTGATAAGCTTGAGGCACAGCTTAAGAAAAGACATCGCATGATGAATGCAAAAGTCCATGATAAGCGAGCAAGAAATTTTGATTCAGCGGAGGCTTCCTAAGGGAAGCCTTTTTTTTTGGTCAACGATTAATTCTAAAAAAGTATTTAAAAAATCCGATAAGCCTCTGAATATACTATTCTTACGAGGAATTTATTTTGAAAATCGCTATTTTATTTTGCCTAATCTCATTAACAACTTATGCTAAATGGAACTTCAAGTCTGACTATGGCCAGACGAAGATATATATTTCTACAGATGAGACGAGACTTACTTTGAATTACTCAGAGACGGAGAAGAAGAAAAAACAATTCTCTAAGAAGTTTGTTGATGGACTCAAGGAAGATAAGATTAAAATGCTTGGCCTTATGGGCGTTACAAATTGGACTGTCACACGCTCTGAAGTTTTTAAAGATACAAAAAGTACACGTGTCGAACTAGAGGGCTCATATGTTAACTCTAGTGGAGAAAAAGTTTTCTTTAAGGAGTTTCATTTTTATTCGGATATCAAAAAATTACAAATTCTACTTACAAACTCCTCAATTGAGAAACTCAATCAAGACGGAAAATTAGAGAATATTGCAAACTTCAGGGCCACACATGATCTTTAAAAAATTCTTAATCACTATATTCTTTGTTCAAGCACTATTTGCACAGGTGATGTCGAGTGAAGAATTCATCATGAAGCTACAAGAGACAAATAAGCTCGGTGTTTTTGATAGTGCCTCGATTGAGGTCTTTAAAAATACTTGTTCTTCAATAGATTCTACCATCCCCGCAAATGATGAGCTGAAATTCTTTTGTGACGTTGTAACGAAATCTGAGGTTTGCCAGACACAGAAAAAAGAAGATCTTCTGAATTGTTCAAATTTTGAGGAGTCTAAAGAATTTGACGTTATCGATTTTCTCGCGGGCTGCACGACAGGACTCTTTAATTCAGCAAAAGAACTATTAAGTTTTATTTGGGATGCTATGAAGTGGGTGTGGGAGAAAGGAACAAATCCAGGAAAGAGTTATCAAGAGGCATCAGAGTATGTTGACTCAGTAAAATTATATCTCGTTACTGAATATGATAAGGCTTACGATAAAGAGAGCTCGCCATTTAGAAGTGCCAAGGCTGCTAAAGCTGTTGGTGGGGCTATTGCGAAAATGCTTTATAAAGGAATTCAAGAATACTTATATAAAGAGTATCAAGAATTTGGCTGTTTAAACTTCCAGGCCCGTTCGGAAGTAGTTTGTAAAGTAGCTGGTGATTTTATTATTCCTCCAGCTGCAGCGTTTGCGTTTTTAAAGATGGGGCCGAAGGCATTTAAGGCCAGTGATAAAGTTAAAGACTTACTAGATAAACGAAAGGCCGTGGACCGTAAGAAACTATCAGAATCGAGTCTCGATAAAAAGTTAAGCGATAAGGAACACGAAGCGATAGAAAAGGCTCATATGGTTGGGGCTGGTGAACTCGGAGCCGATGGAAGCCTTGCTAAGGTTGGAAATTATTCACTCGCACAGTTAAAGGAAAAGGCAAAAATCCTAAAAGAAGCCGGTTTCTCTCCAAGCGAAGTAAGAAAGTTGATGGAAGATGGAATTGTTGGTCTTGGTGCTGATGACTTAAAAAAACTTTTTTCCGGAGCTGATAGAAAACGATTAGATTTAACTGGAGACAAGAGTGTCGATGAATTTAGAGATGCATATAACCGTGGTGACCTAAGTGGTGACGAGAAGTTTATTTCTTTTGTCGATGACAGTGGCAATAGAATAGCTGGAAAAGTTACGGGATCGAAGCAAGGAGAGTTGCTTGTCGAAACGTTTGAAGGAAAACGTGTTGCAGTTGGTGGAGAAAACTTAAAGTCTGTTCGTACTAGTGGTACTTCTCGTGAGGCCTTCTTAAAGAAAGACTTTGAGGTCGTTGATGGTTATCACCCAGGGATTGATTCCAGACCAATTGATAAGGATCTCAATTTTCTGCAGGAAGTAAATATTCCTCGCTCTAACGGTGGCTTTTCTAAGGGACAAGTTCTTGGGATGGAACCTAATGGGAAAATTCGTGTTCAATTTATGGATGGGGATAAGACATTTTATAAGGCCGTGGACAAGGAGAAGCTTGGTTATTCAAAGGCACCTAAGCCAAAATCTTCAGGACTCGCTTTAACAGGTAATGGACGAGTTGATATTTTTAGAGATGCATTTAATAAGGGTAATATCTCTGGAGATGCTAAGTATGTTTCTGTGATGCATGAAGGACAGCGTCTGCCTGCAAAGGTTAGTGATTTGAGACGAGATGGATTGTTTTTAGATGTTCGTGGAACTGATGGACAATTTTTTAAGAAACAAATTACCGATCGTGAAGGACTAGAAGGTATTAGAACAAGTGGAACGGCAAAAGAAGTTTTTTCTGACGCCATGTCGCGTCCACCTGCTCAAGTCATGAAAAATGATTTCAAGCTTGAAGTGCAGATGAGTAATGGAAAGAATTATCCTGTTGAGGTGGCCAAGCAGCTTCCGGATGGAAATGTTCAGGTAAATATTTTTAAAAATGGACAGTTTCATAGTAGTGCGGTGATATCTCCATCACAGCTAAAGCCTCGTGCTATTGCTCCACAATATTTCAATGTTAAATCGTTTATTGATGAGTTTGAAGCAGGGCTACCCCAGACATTTTATGGGCATCCACATCCAGAAGCAAGGAAGGGTTTTACTTTCCACAACGGTCAAAATGTTAATTTCAATCATCGAGATATTGATATAAATCTTGCTCGTGAAAAAGGTAAAATTTTTGATAATGTTAGACCAAGTGAGCTTCCGCCAGGTAAATATACTTACGTTATTGCAGCTGATGGAAGTGTTTCATTTGGTCGTGTTGATGATGCTCTAGAGTTTGGTGTTAAGCACCTTCATATCGCACAAGGAAGAAAGATTGCCGTCGCGGGAGAGGTGGACATACTACCAAATGGTGGCGCTGTATATAATGAACTTAGTGGAACATTTACGATGCAATCATATGCTGAAGCCGGACATTATCTGGGGGATTCTTATCAGAAGTTGTACCTTGATAAAATGGTTGGACTTGCTAACAGGTTCTTTACTTCTGATCCTAATCTTAAAGGAGTTGCCCGCACTGAAAAAGCCGTCTTTCCAACTGCAAAGCCTAATAAGCAAGATATGCTTGATATGTGTAACTTCTTACGAGCGAATGATATTGTGAGATATCGCGAGCTTCATTCGACGATGGTCTGTAACTAATTTAAGCTTTCAGGTCTTTGAAGATAAAAAAAACAGCACCAACCAAACATAGAGAAGCATAAAGAAAGTTCTTCGTCAGAGGAACTTTCATATACAGGACGCAGAAAATTGCAAAGATCGTCATGGTGATTACTTCTTGCATAATCTTTAGCTGTGGCAATGTAAAATATGAGATCCCTAGGCGATTCGCCGGAACTTGAAAAATATATTCAAAGAATGCAATGGCCCAGCTCACAACGATGGCCATCCAAAGAGGTTTTGCACTCATATCTTTTAAGTGAGCATACCAAGCGAAAGTCATGAAGATATTTGCGATGATGAGTAGCCCAATTGAACCAAACATTAAACCCTCTTTAAGTAGAATATTTCAGGTGTATAACCTTTATACAGCATATGGAGATTTTTCATAATTTAGAATAATCAACATTTAAAGTGTAGTATTAAAGAATGAAAAAGCTACTATTAATAATACTTTTGACAATTTCTGGAACTATTTCAGCTCGAAATTTCGACTATGTCTATGATGCCAGAAATGTCTTTGAATGTTTTAGTAGTGTGGACTTTAATGAATATTCCCCTTCAAGACGAAATATGGGATTTGATATCTGTCAGAAGGGATTTGACGGCATGATTTCTCCTCTTCATTGTTCCACTCTTGCAGACCGCTATTATGGCAATGCGGCTAAGAATATCGCGATGAACAAGTGTTTGGAGAATGCGCCAAGTTTTGGACTTTGTTTACAAATCGCAGATAATTTACCAGCTGTTCCGGCAAGGCATAGAGCCGCCTTGGGTTGCCTTGAAAGTTTTATCTCGGAAATTACGAAAGAAGATTGCTTACGCGTTGGTTGGAAATATAAACCATTAGAAAATAGAGTTAATGTTCTTTGTGAGGAATACTTTCCTAGTGAAGAATAAAAGTAACTAAGTCCTAATATCAATCATTTAAATAGCCTCTTGAAATAGCTCAATTTCTAGCCTGATAAATCTCATAAATATCTCAATAAAAATTCTGTATAATGGGTACGATAAGACTTCTGACAGGAGGATTTATGGCGGAATTTAATTGGGATAATTCACTTAGTGTTGGTGTAATTGAAATGGACAACCAGCATAAGGTATTGATTGATTTTATTAATAAGCTTGTTGATCAAATCGGTAGTGGTGATAATGCAGTTATATTACAAAAGTTCGATGAGCTTTCAGGATATGTCGTAAAACACTTTGAAGAAGAAGAAGCCCTTATGGATAAATTTGAGTTTAGTGGTGTAACGACACATAAACTAATTCATAAACAACTTCTTGAGCGTGTAGGAGAGTTTAGAGATAAAATTGTGGCCAATAGCCTTGATGGTGATGAACTCGTGAGATTTTTAAAGGTTTGGTTAACTTCACATATTAAGGGTATTGATATTAAGTATGGGAATGAAATAAATCAGAAAAAAGCTGCATAAATAGCAATCGGCCAGCAACTGGGAAAGCGGCTGGCCAGTTTATCTATGATTTAAAAATCAAATTAAAGTTAATGAGATGCTCGCCCTTGATTGAACTAACATTAAGACCAGATGACTTAGCTTTTAGACAGTCATTTAAAATATTTAGAGCACTCTTATGTCCATCTCCCTTAAATTTTGTTTCAACATTACTAACGCGGCCTTTGTCGATCGAAACGAGAATATTACTCACACCATTTAAAAACTTATCTTTTAAAAGAGCATCCTCGTAGCAGGCTTGATATCTTTTTTGATTCTTCTGGAAAATCTCTTTTGCCTTCGCAATGTCGGCCGATAGTTGCTTTTCCTGCTCACTTAGAATTTGATTGATCTGGTCCTGTGTGAGGTCTTTTAGGATTTGGCCATCTTGTTCAGTAAGACCAGCGAGAGAGTCATCATTTTCTTTGATGATCTCCTTGTTGATATCATAATCCTTTAAGCCTTTGATGTAGCGACTAAACCTTGAAGAGCGTGTCTTCTTAGATATGCGAGACTTTACTGATACTGGAATCTTTGTCACCTTGCTCACTTCTTTTTTAACCTCGGGCGAGGGAAGAGAGATTGCAATATACGCAGTAGAGACAGAAATATGAAGAACTGCTATTGCAATAAATAGAAGGTGAAAGTCAGTAATTGTAAAACTAAGAGTAATCTTTTTTCTAAACATATTAAAGCTCCAAAAGCTTAGCTTCGAAATTGTTAAATTCTTGTACTTCATTTTTGATTTCACCAAAATTGATATCAGTGATTTCATTCTCAATCTTTTCTTTCGCAAAATTAGTTAGGTTATCTTTTAATACTTCCGTATTCGTAAAGAGGTTGATTGCAGGTCTTCTTAATTCTCCTTCAATCTCGAGGTTTCCAAGGTCAATGAAGTTTGCTGCGTATGTGTTACAAACGATGAAAAGAGAGATAAAGTATTTCATATATTCTCCTTCCATGATTTAAGTTTTGATTCAATTAAAGTCGAGATTTCAGTCTGGTGCTTACCATATCCTGTAACTGCTTTTTGGAGTAAATCTCTATAGCCTGCAATGACAATTTCTCTCGTCTTTGTATTTGGCCATTGTTGTTTTGCGAGTTTCTTTTGTAGTTTCGAGATTTGTCTAAAAACTTGATCTTGCTTTTCTATTGTTGATAAGTACCTTGTTCCTCGAATTACACGTGTCATTGTCGCTATGGTGTCAATAGATTCGGCCCAGAATGATGTGAGCTTCTTTTTAAGCGCTCTTTGTTCTTTCGTTGAGATATAAACATCTTTTAATAGCTTCTCGCCTGAGATGATTTTGAAAAAAGAGTCTGAGTATAGTCCTTTTAGCATGGAAGCATGTAAGTAAACTTCCTTGGCGATTAAATCATTTTCAAGCAATTGTTGATTTTCGATAAGTAGTGAATAAGCGGCCTCAAAGTTTTGGGCCTTGATAAAATCTAGAGTGTAAATAATTTTTTGCGTGCTAGTTAAGTATTTAAAGGTAAAAAGAGTATCGGCCTTTTCACATTTTCCACTATAGAAGAAGCAGTAGATAGCCGAATCTGTCTCAAATGATTTTTCAGTTTGGGCCAGTAAGGATTGATCGATCAAGTGATTCTTAATACGAAGCTTTGTAAATACTGACTCGAGAAAGTGAATGTGATCATCAGTCTTAGGTGCAAAAGAAGACATAATCGAGTTTTCATAAGTTTGATTACTTAAGACTGTCCTAATATAGTCCTTGTTTGATGATTTTCTCGTGTAGTTAACGATAGTGTTATTAACATGATCTGAGAGACAGTTTGAAAGATAGTATGAGTACCAACTTTCGTTATATTCTTTATCTAATAGGTTCTCATATTGCTCACAAGCAACTTTGGTGTCACTGAGCGAAGTTGATAATAGTGCAAGTTCGTTTGTCTTCATGTTTGTATTGATCAATTTTGAATATAAAGACTGGTATTCTTTGCTTGTCTTGTTTTGACATTTAATAAGCTCAGTAGATATATCACTTACTAACTTCTTTGTGGTGTTTTGCGGGAGTTGCCACGAAAGTAGAGAGCAGTTGTTATAAGAACTAATCCTCTTGGTCTCAACGCCGAATTGATAGAAATCTGAATAGAGTTTATTCTTCTTTAAAATTGGTGAAATAAAGTCAGGCGAAATATTTGTTCTTGAGATTCCAGCAAAAATCCCTGAGATAAGCTCACTTGAGCTTGGAATTGTCTGTAGATTAAAATTTCTTGCCTTGTTTTTCTTTGCTTCGAGATACTCGACGTAAAGTCTACCAAAGTCGTAGACCATCGAATCAATAATCTGAGTTTTTTGTGATGTGATAAAATTATAAAGAAAGGACAATGCCTCTTCTTTTCTGTCAAGGTTAACCAGAACCCAAGTTTTTTGTAGAGTCAGATAGTCATAAAGATTTCTATTGTCTGGCTGATTTAAGGCCTTAGTATAGAAATCAAGGGCCGTTTCAAGATTTCCCGTCTCAAAACTTGTGTCAGCGAGAAGTCGTGTGAGACGTGCTCTATTTTTGATATCGAGTGCGGAGTATTTATCAAGAGCATTTTGAATATAATAAGACATGCTCTTTGAGGTTTTATACTCGGGATCTAGGCTTAGAAGGTAAGCGATTTCGCCTTGTTCATTTTCATCCTCAGTTTCATTGAAGCGCTCTTCGAGAAGACTAATTGCTTTTTTACTATTTCCTTCTTTTAGTAATAGAGTTGCCTGCTTGACTGTTGTGGAGGCAAGGGCATAGCAAGAAAGAGAGAGAATAAGAATTAGTTTTAGCCCTGACATCTATTCTCCAGTCTTATAACTAATTCATATGGTGTTTTAAGATTGATGATTTGTTCAGATTCAATCTTCCAGAGATCGCGTTTGCTATATTTTTGAGCTGGTGCGAGATTAGTTGTAATGCTAAATTTCTTAGCAATCTGAAGACTTTTTTCAAGCTCTGTGAGATCAAGCTTTGTCTGGGCCTTTACATTTGTTAGAATATTTTGAACCGCTTCGTAGTGGCACATTTTATTAAGAGTTAAAAGCTCAAGTCCAAGTACTTTTGTATTAAAGTCTTCATGTGTTAAAAAATGTTTGCGATAAAATAGTGCAGTAGAAAGAAGCTTCTGATAATTTTCTGTTTTATAGTAGATGACCGCTTGAACTTCCAGTGAACGTTTAAATCCAGCTGATTTTGGTGCAACCTTAATAAGAGCCTTGGTAGCTTCATTATATTTGTTTTGATTAAATAGACTGATGCCAGTCTGAAGATCGGATGCTACAGTCAAAAAAGAGATGAATGTGAGAAGCAATATCTTCTTCATCTAAAATCGCACTCCAAAAATTACATCAAGAGTATTGAGGTTGGTATCATTCTTAGCATTCTCGCTTCGTGTGATTCGAGATAGCTTGAGCCCTAGAGTATAATCTTTCTTGATTAGTATATTTGTTGTGAAGTTGATGTCGTAGAACTTATTATCATTAATTAAAAGCTTGCTCGTATTACGATAAGTATAGGTCCCATAATTAGCGCCAAGTCCAAGTTCAATCTGTGCCGTTGAATAAGAAAGGAGATTGATCTGGCCGATCAGAGGAATAAAACTTATCCCGACGGACTTTCTGTCTTCAGGGATGGCACTGATGACATTGACGTTATCCCCGAGGGATTTATTAAAATCATTTTTTTGATCACTATAGCGGTAATATGAAAGATTCGCTTCCAAATATGAGTTAAAGCGGTAGCCGTAGGCAATGCCAAGCCCTCTGACGTCATGAAGCTTATTATCAAGCTCTGTTTGAAAAGAGAGTTGTATGGCCTGTGACTTTATCTCAACAGGTGTGGCGAGATAGAGTTCTCCATATTCGGAGGCCTGTGCTGTAAAAATTGAAGCGAGGGATAAAAGTAATATCTTTTCCATATGTCGATTTTAGCTTTTATTTAGTCTCAAATCAGGTGAAGCTGTAAGATCTACGGGGGTGTCAAAACTTTGGACAGTTAGCCTTAGATAGTGATTTGAAATTCAAACTCATGCTCTCTCTTATCCATCTCGTTTGGGACAGGGAAGCGAGCATCTTTAAAGATTGTCTCAACACATTTTTCAAAGGCCTCGTCTCTTTTTTCACTAAGTCTTACGGTGATATTTTTCGGTTCACCCTCGTCGCTGATAAGAAAACTCACTTTAAAAGGGATAAACTGCTTTTTATGACCAAATCTCGAAGTGTTATACCATTTTGGTTTCATCTTATAACAGCGACATGAATCTTGGCCGTAGAATTTAACTTTAGAAGCAACTATCGTTTCATAGTTATTATTAGTCGCATGAATATTTTCAAGATTAAAGCAGGCACTTTGTTCTTTGAGATCACAGCCTTTCTTATTAAATTCGAGAGCCTTGGGGATGTTGCCAATTTTCTTATAGTAGAAGCCTAACTTACTACAGGCGAGGCCGTCACCGTTGTTACAGTTGCTCATTAGCTCTTGATTATCTTGAGCTGAAGATGTGTTTTTCTCTACAGTTGTAGAAGTTGCACAAGAGTAGAGAGTCATGAAAAAGAGGATATTTATTATTTTCATATGTCTGTTTAGTAAGTGGTTTAAAACTCTTAAATTAAGTGATCATCTTTTGGTTTTGGTTCTTTGATTTTATAGTATCCAGTCTACGTATCTGAAAATCCTTGGTAAACTTCTTGCCAAGTGAAGTTGTACTTTGTGTCTTTGTAAATATGTTCTGAAGAATCAATTTCTGTAAGGGATATTCCTAAAGCCGTAAGTTCTTGCGTTGTATATTTTTTTGAAATATTAAGATCTTGCGTGATAAAGAATATGGTTTTATATCATCACTCTCTAGAAATTTTTGTACACTCATCTCGTCGTATTTTTCTGCAATCTTCCACCTTTCAAATAGGAAGTGTGCTTGATTCTCTGTCACACCATAGAGTTCAAAAATATGCTTTGTAAATATATCAATTAAATTGTTCATTGCTTTCCTAAATGAATTCTCTGGTAATTTTAAATTTGAGGAGTGCGCCAGGTCTAGAGTTCTGAGTTAATTTTTGAATCTGAGCTACAAATACCGTAACTATTATAAACAGTATCAACATAATTAAATAGAGCTTCTTCTAAGCTGGTATAAGTGTGTAGACCATATTTTTCACCTCTTTCGGATTCAAATACTTCATATTTACTTTCGTCGATTTTCAAAAGGTAAGGGGTTTGAGAATCTCGGGTGTCACCATGAAAAATATTTTTAATTAATTTTTCATCAATTTTATTCTCAATTAGATACTTTACAGTGTCACTGATAGTAACATCTAATTTATTCCAATACTTCTTTTCCATCTCATTTGAATAAGGAGAGTTTGTAAATTCGTTCCAAAAATCTCTTACTATTTTTTTCATTAAAATTCCCCCTTACCTGAAATCCACTTAGCAGGAATTCTGTCATTATTTATAAAAACCTGACTACCTCCACCTAGTAATTTACCAACTGGAATTTGTTGAGTTCCTCGTATAAGTGCAATCTCTGAAACAACTCCTTCATATAGCATAGTATTTTCAGGAACTGTAATTTCAATCCATTTTTGAGCTGTATTTCCCCAGGCAGGGTCTAAAGCTGAATCAAAAACAGCTTGCCCAGGGCCAGTCGGTTTTGTTCTAGACCAAAATTGTGACAACGGACTTGCACCTTCTCCATAGACTCTATAGAGTTTTACGGGTTCATCTAAGACTGTTTCAAAGTAACTACTACTTCTAAAAGTATCAGCAACAATGGTGCCATTTGGCAGCTTCGTATCATGTAGAACCCCGTGTTTCATAGGATGAAATCGAGTCATCTTTCCTTTAATGACTTTAGATAAATCTCCAACCGCACCTATGTCATTCCCAATTATCCGCTTGCTTAGGTCGGCAAAATCTTTAATTCCTTCACTCGTCATTAACCCTAGCTTTCGTGCGGAAACAATTACTTTTTCACCAACGTCAATAATCTTCTCGGATACACGCGCAGTCTTAGTTAAAATTTTTCCTGCTGCCTGAATATAGTGTGAACCACCGGCCGTTAGAATTCCAACTGCTGCAAGCCCTCGTTCAAATGTAGATAATTCCTCTTTTGTAACAAGATTTTTGCCAGTGAAAAGTTCATAAACATCTTTACCAATACTAACGACTGGAATGAGACCGAGTCCGATATCAACAATTGAAGTTGCAACTTCCTCAAGTTGTTTTGAAGAGTCAATGTCTCCACTTATAAGTGCATCACTTGATAAGTTCAGGTAATCCGAAGCAGTCTCTTTATAGTGGACTTCGATATTGCTTTCTCTAACGTACTTAGTTGTTTTATAGATGCTTTCAAGTTGCTGGTACTCATTCTTGTACTCGGCATTGTTTGTTTGAAAGTTTGGAAGTAGACAGTCAGCACCGCTTTGAAGACATCTCTTGTAAGCGATTAACTCACTTGCATAGTCTTCCAGGGGAGTTTTTGCTCTTTCAAGTTCGACTGTGTCGAGAGGGATGTCCCACTCATTTGCAATATTATTTAATTCTTTTTGTATCGCTTCTTGCTTTTCAAGTGCCTTTATTACATCGTTTAAATCTTTTCCTTCGAGATTATCGATGAGTTCTCTGAATTCATCTTGAGACTCATTGATAAATGAAGTATCTTCACCCCAGCGCTCAAGATAATCCGCATTGAGACTATTGTTAAGAGCAGTGTTGATAAGCCCATTTAGTGCATTCTGCGAAACTTGTAGGGATGTTCGTGAACAACCTTGGCCCTCACAGTTCTTTAATGCTTCTGCGATTGCTCCGGATGTTTTAAGTCTTGCATTGTTGAAAATCTGACTTCTCTCAGGATCAAGAATGACAGGCCTTATATCTGCAAGATATGGTGTGACTGGAATAACACTTGTATCTTTAAGATTTGCTGATTTACCTAGAATGTTATCGATAAAAAGTTGTTGTTGTTCTGGAGAATAGTTTGCGCCAACTTGGGTAATGATATCTGAAAGATTATCACTGTTGATCTGCCCGTTTCCTAGGCCTTCGAAAATATCATTGAATTGTCTGTTAGTATCATTGATGGCATTGCCAATAGCTGTTGAAGAACTATCATTTGGTGCGTAGTAGTTTCCAACGCGATCTTGTTCTGAATCTCGGTATGAATTAACAGAGCTACTGCTCTGGACGCAATACTCTTTATTCTTCTCATAATCAAACTCACACTTAATCTCAAACACATTATAGGCATATGCTTGCATTGTAAGTAGCTGAAATATTATAAGTGTCCATTTGTTCATAACCTCTTATAACAGCTCTGTAAAAAAAATAAACGGACGATGTAAATAATTCAAGTTTTCCCAAACTAATCCCCATATTTTATAGAATCAAAAGAAAACTTAAGGGTTAGTTATGTTTAAAAAATCAATGTTTTGCACATTAATGTTCTCGACTTTATTGGCTACTTCCTGCTCAAAACAGGCTCCACTTGTCGTAAAGAATGAAGTTGCTCCTCCTCCTGAGGTCTACACTAGTGCCATGGCCATTGATGATCTCTCCCTTTTAGATGATACAAATGCGGGGGAAATTCTTTCTCGAATCTCGACAAATCTTAAGACAGACGATGATTGGTCTCTTTTTTGGAAAGATCTATATATCAAATATAATAGCTATGCTTGGAGTGGTGCTACTCTAAGTCGTATCATTGATTTATCAGGAATCAGTTGTGGTAAGAAGGGTTCTGTCGCATTTTCTGAATTTACTCAAAAAATTCTTGATAGAATCACTGATGAAGAGAAAGAAGAGTTACTTATTAAGGCCCTGAAGCACTATGACCTATGTGGTCTTAATGCAAATCAGACATTGGTTAGAGAATATCTTTCTCAATATAAGAAACTTCAAAATAAAAATGAAAGTGCTGAATTTGTTAAGTTGTTCTCTGTTCTTATGGGAGGGCCCCTTGATGAGGAGCTTGCAGATATCACGGATATGGTTGGTGCAATCTCGGATAAGAATAAGAAGCTAGAGCTTTACTATAGCTTTAAGGGAAATTATCAATATAAAGGAATTGTTGATAAGATCGTTGACTCATTTGATTATTCGGAAATTGTTCAACTTGCAAGTGAAGAGAAAATCGACTTTGATGATGCACTGGAAATCTTAAACATCTCAAAACATCAACAGAATAAACTATCAAAAGATGAAGTAGTAAAACTTCTAGCGACAGTAAGAAAAAATTATCAAAGAGCAACATCTAAGCTTAGTAAGTATAATTTATCTAAATTTCATTATGAAACATTGAAAAATCTAAAGTTTTTATCACTTTCTGAAGTTGAAACTTGGGCCAAATTTGCTCTTGAAAATTACGATGATATCTCGTCGTTGTACCCGCGTGATTCTGTCGCGAAGTATTTTCTTAGTTCCATGAACGGGACAGAAGTAAGTATTGATGCGCAATATATCGATGAGAAAATTGATGATTTACTAGTGAAGAGAGCCCAACTGCAAGTAGAAAAAGACATTCAAAAAAATAATGAAATTTATAAAGCTCTTTGTAATTTGTATAAGGACTTTGGAGTAGCTGAGGAAAAATATTCAAAGCCAAGCGACCTTAATAAGCTTGGGTGTAAGAAGTACTTAGGTGATAAAGAAATTGAAGTTGATGAAGTTGTCGCTATGCCACTTTTTAGTGGACTTGATACTAGCGGTGTTGACGTAGATTTTAGTGTCAGACCAAGCCAGTTATCAGTTATTAATACTTCTCAAAATTTTAAATATGAGAAAGTTTCAGATGTTGTAACAGAATCTAAGTATGATCATATTGTTGTTCCTCTCGTTTTTGCATTTGCCCCTTTAAAAGATATGGGACGCTTTAAGGCAGGGCAAAAACACTATGTTGCCATTCATCATGTTTATCGTGATGCCCGTGAACTTATTCCTGGTTTAGAAGGGGTACAGAGACCTCTAGATGGTAAGCGTGCAGGAAATTTAAAGTTTACAAGATCTACGTTTTCTCCTGTGAAGCATATTGCGTTTGGAGGAGAAGGCCAGGTTGCGGCAAGACCAAAGAAAGGTGCGAAGGGATATGTTAACTCATTAGACCAAATTGAAATAAGATCTTGGGTTGAATCATTTGCAGGGAATAGTAACTTTTATTTCTCTGACCAATTTAAAAATGTTCGAAATCTCAAAAATTTAATTGAAGCTTCAACAAGTGATGCTAATACACTCAGTTTATATATTGACCCTGATTATCTGAGCACACTTTCTTCGATGCAGAGAGAGTCATTGCTTGAAAATCTATCAGAGATAAAACGTCTCGAGGGAATGGGGGATGTTTCTGATGAAATTGCACTTGAAACATTAGTAAGAAGAAGTACTAGAGTATTAATCGATACAATTGAAGGTCTCGATTATAGTGCGTCTCTAAATGAGATCATGCCATCTCTTTTTACTGAATTAGAACTAGGAAGTGGCCCAGAGGGTGAAAACTATACAAACGGAAAAAGAGGACAGAATGGACAGACAATTATTGAATAATATCTTGTTAACGACATCACTGATCTTCTGCTTTAGTACAAGTGCAGATCTTATTGGTCACCATAAAGAGAGTGTGAAAAGTATCACTATTCCTGAAACAGGTCTTGTACTAAGTTCTGATACGATACTTAGAGCAAATGTGATCAATCTTAATGGGAAAATTGAAACGCTTGGGCATAAGCTATTTATCGATGCTCAAAATTTAAATATCGGATCGAAGGGAAAGATTATAGGTTTTTCTAATCCTGCAGAAGGGCAAGTTCTTATTCCTGAATCAATTACTCATGTTCCGTCAAAGGCCGGAAGAAGTGGTGATCATGGCGCTACCGGTGCTCAGGGGCTTAAGGGACATAATGGGTATGAAGGCACTGACGCGAGACAGGACTCTCGAAGCGTGACGGTTTATGCAAAAGAAATAAAAGGACACCTCTATATTGATGGTAATGGCCAAGAAGGTGGTGCTGGCGGTCGTGGTGGAAAAGGTGGCCGCGGTGGCGATGGCGGAGATGGTCGTGCAGGTCACGTAAAGGCTAAGTGGGATCACTGTGCTGAGAGAAGAAATGGTGGAAATGCTGGGAGAGGTGGAGCTCCTGGACTTGGAGGCGACGGTGGAAAAGGTGGACGCGGTGGAAATAATATCGAAGTTATTTTAAGAAGTGATGATATCTCTAAAGAATTGGTTTCAATTACATCTCTTCCGGGCGCTGGTGGAAAAGGTGGGATGTCCGGTGAGTATGGCGAGCCTGGTCAAGCTGGAGGTCCTGGGAAAGGTGGAAATGATAGTTTCACTTTTGGATTTAAGGTCAGAGATTGTGATACAAATGGTGGCTCAAATAGTACCGCGGGAAGTATCAACGAAAGTGAAGCTCAGCGCTTGGCAAGAACTGGGAAAGCAGGAGAGAAATCTCAAGTTGGAATTAAAAAGATAAATAGTCTTTCTGCAAAAGAGTTAAGTAATTTGAAAGGAAGTCTTGAGAATAATATTATCAAGTTTCACCTATCAAGATTATTCCACAAAAATAAACTGGAGCTATATTCATACTTAGCCGGAAGAGTGGAATTTTCGATTGATGGATTTGATAAGGATTTACTAGAATCACTGATGCTTGCTGATAAGGAAGTTGTGGTTGAGTTTAAGAATTTTCTTGAGACGAAACTTCTTACAGAAGTTGATCAAAGATTATCAAAAGCATTAAAAGAATTTAAAAATGATATTCACGAAATCGTCTCGATCCTAAATCTTGTTGAGAAGTCTGAAATTGAAGAGGCACATGAAAAGATTCTCTCGCAAGTTAAAAATGATGAGAAGAAGCTTTCAAGCAAAGTTGAAGACTTAATAGTCGAGTGCTTGGATTATCGTGATGTGAGCTCTTTTTATTATGATGAAATGACTCCTGGTTTTGCCAAGGTTCCAAGTTGTGAAGTTGGAGGTCTTACAAATCTTAGGAAGGATTTTTTTGCTAAGCTTGAAATTAATCAATCATATAAGCCTACAGTTTTTCCAAATTCGCTTATAGAGCTTTTAAAGATTGAAGAAGTGGCAAGTTCGAGTCGAAATCCAGCGCAAACTATTATTGACACTATTATTATCAATAATCAGAAGCTAAAGGCCTCGAATTTTAAGGAAGCACTGAATATCAACAAAGATTCATTCACTGTGACGAGTTATGAAGTTTCAAAGAAAAATAAGCTTAACCTAAGTGAGATTATCACAAACTTCAAAATTGCTCTTGCTGCATTGGAGGTTTTGGGTGAATAGGAAATTAGCGGCTGTTGTCTGCATATTTCTTTCTGTGAATTCATTTGCAGGGAAGTATGATGAGGCCTTATCAAATATTAAGAAACATTTAAGTAAAAATACTGAGATGTATGAGAAAAACTTTCGAAACTCCCACGAGACAAGGGTGTCGGAATTTTTCTATCGTCGCTCTCTAACCAGACAGATCATTCCACAAGAGGTCATTGAGGGAAGTTTTGCAGATTATAGTGTTTTGATGGATGTACTTGGTTCAATTGATGGAGATTCTTCTGATCTTGAACAAGCGTACTATATTACAAATAACTCACTCGAGTTGGCATCTAAGAATAAAGAAGAGATGCAGTCATCTTTAGCTCGTATTATCAGAATGAAAGAGTCGCTAGAGAATGAATGTAGCTTGGAAAATGTAACAAAAGTCGTAAATCGTTATGATCCGATGACTAGCTATCCTATTCCAACAATTGTTCATGATGATATGGGCAAGCCACAATATAACTTCAGCTTTCGTATGAATTTTCATTATGCCTATAACGATGGAGGGGGAGACTCTTCATATAGTGTAAGCACGCCAGTTGGACAAGGTAGTGAAGTTGGGGGAGCTGTTGGAGTCATTGGTGCAGCGGTAGCTTGTGGGTTTATGGGAGGATGTGATGCGACGACATTCAGTTTTATTTCAGCCGGAATTACTGCTGTCTTTGAGGCCTTCATGAGCTTTAAAGATCAACAAGATTTTGAGAAATTTCAAAAATCCGTTGATGAAGAATATGCCAAGGCGAATGCGCGAATCAAGCAGGTGCATATTGATCTTCATGAAGAGAACCTTGATCTTGTTCAAGGGCTTTGTGATAAAGTAGACCTTGAAGTAGCAAGAAAGAATTTAGATGCGAGTATTGGTTTGGTTTCAAATCTTCTAAATGAAGTAACTAGCTCTGAATCTTCACTTCAAAATCGCTCAAAGGCCATCTTGAATACACTCGAGAAAGATGAGCAAACTTTAAAGGCAATGCTTGTGACAAAGAGAGCTAAGTTTTTGCAGATGGTTGAAAATAACCTCAGTTCTCTACGTGAAGAGTATGCAAAAGTTGGTGTTAGGCTAATTACATTCTATAAGAATGAACTACTTCCAGTATCGAAGAAGGTTAAATCATCAACTGGACTTAATAAGCTTCATCACCAGAAGTCTTTAATGGAGTTAATAGCAAAAGGAGATATGACTTTTGGTGATTACAAGATATGGAATGCATATAAGAGGAGCTTAAAATAATGAAAAAATTATTTGTGATTTTATCTTTGCTTGTAGGCAACTCTTATGCCAAGGAATTTTATATTCAGGCAAATGGTCTTCGTTTCGATCTCGCTCTTAATAAGAATTCGCGTGCTTTAGCTGTTTCGAACTATCTGGACTTCAAGGACATGGGAAGTATCACACGCCTTGAAGAATCAAAGCCGGAGCGTGAGGATAATTTTCTTCGAAACTTTAGTAGCGAACCTTCGGACGATGTGACAATTCCTAGTGTTCAAGTTGTTGAGAGAAAACTTGATTTTGAAGGATTTTTTAGTTGTATTGAGGAAGGAGTGAGTCTTTATTCATACGATCTTGTTCAAAAGAATATTTTGACGAATAAGAAAGTTGAAATAGAACTTGGAGTATCGAAGTGTGAGTCTTTCTTATCAGCCGACTTTGTGTTTCCAGAGAAAAAAGATATTTTCTTTTACTATGGAACGATCTCAAAACTTGATATGGCCGGGAAGGCTATAGTTAAGGATCTATTTCTTAAGTATCTTGATATTCGACGTGAGGCGAATGAGAAGTTTGCTGTTGAGTCATTGCTTACAATGATAAGTTATGATGTTCAATTTCAGAATCTTTCAACTGTTGATCTTTCTGGATATAAGGAAAGACTTAAGAATGAGATACTTACTTCGACGATAAATCTTTCAGATGATATCAAAGAGAAGCATGACTTTGTGAATGCTTCAATTGACTCGAGTGATCTCTTAGAATTGGTAGATAATATTTGATGAATATTTACGAAGAACTTGATTCATTAATTATAAAACTTAATCGTGCCGGACATCTTGAATTTATAGAAAAGATTCAGGAAGCGAAGGCCTCGGGGTGTGTGGCCTCGGAGATTTTGTATCTCGTGCGCGAGGAGCTTAAGCGTTACCCTTCGGTTCTAGGGGATAGTGAGAAAGAGCTTGGTTTTAAGATTGAGGAACTGATTAAGAAGATAAGTCATCTTTTAAAATAGAGAATGTCTTGAGGATCAAAAATTATGAATTTTAGAGATATCAAATTTTCTAGAGAGAATCGCTTTTCTATAGGGATAGAAGAAGAATCTGGAAAGTATTTTATCTCATTTCCTGTAACAGCTGCTGGATTTGCTGATTATGAAGAATATTATGAAATTTCGGACGAAGAATTTCTAAAATTCACTACAGATCTTGATAGTGCACTTGAGCTTTTGAAACTTTGTCGAGAGAGAAAAGAAGATCAACGTCTTCTTGTAGATCCTCCAAAAGTCAGAGGAGTTCCGTGTTAATAATTCTGTACCAATTGTGGGCGATTAATTTTTATTTAATACGCTACTGTGCGGCGAGTAATTAATAAATAGACTAACTGGACAGTAATTTGCTATAATCACTAGGCTTCTTCGATGGGGGAGCAGCTCTTTAAAATTCAATTTTCCCATATGTGGGGGTGCCCTGGTTTCGACGAGATAACTGGCGGGTATCCGGGCGTGTCCAGGTTGGTCTCCATGGTCCTGGTAAAAAGGAGACCAAACCATAATTGCAGACTCTTACGATTCTGTAGCTCTAGCTGCTTAATTAGCAATCCTAGACTTGAGGCGCTACTGCCAATAAACAGAATGTAGCAAAACTGTTGGAGCTGCAGTCTAACTAGCTCTTGAGGGTATCGGGTCTCCTCGCTAAAAAATCACCGAGGTTCGCTAGGCGCACGTAACCTAGACAGTCTTGTCAGCTGACGATAATTGCTGACTACACACGTAGGCCGCTACTCAGACGTTGTTTCGGACGCGAGTTCGATTCTCGCCACCTCCACCAATCTTTATAAGTCACTTAAATTATTCATGTTTTTTATTAGTTTCCTGCCGATTGTGGCAGGAGTGTGGCAGAATTATTTTAATCTATAATCATGTGGATATGCCGCGATGAAGTCTTCGTTCAAGTAATAGTCTTTTAAAACAGCTAAGCTTTCTTTGGACGATAATTTTCGACCGTTTATTTGCTCAGCTTGGCGCAAATAGTATTTCCAGTCATCAAGTGATAATTTGTTCTGATTATCAAATAGAAGTTTAGCTATTTCGAGTTCATCTTCTGTCGATTTTATAAGATCGTTCCACTTATTGAATCCAACTAGTTGAGCGATAAAGTGCTGAGCTTTCATTAGTGAATATTTTTCGACTTCTTCATCTGAAAGTTCATAAGATGTGTAGATCTCATCTACATCAAAAAAAATTGGAGAAAACTCATAAATGTAGTCGTCTATATCGCTTTGATAGACTTTGTGTGCAGTTTTAAAATCTTTTAAAAGATTTTTAGCCTGAAGCTTAAAGAAATTAATACGATTCATAATATAATCCTCTTATACTACTAAAATTAATATCTAAATCGCACTCGTAATCTTTTTCGATAATAATCTTAGTAAAGGTTATATTATCAAGTATTGGATGATGAAATCTTTGCACGAGTGAGCAGGCTTTCCAATAAGCCTGCTCATACTATCAATCTTTTAAAACTATGTCTACTTTACTGGGACAAGAGTTTCTCTATAGTCAGAATGACTAATAATCTTGTTATATAAATAACTGTCTTTAGGAATACTGTATCCTGATCCATATGGATCAGCAGGTTGATTCTTTACAATAATATCATGACTAACTCGATTTTTAGCATTGAGCATTAGTCGCTGTCGTGTAGTATCATCCATCATTAAAGAATCAACAATGTGTACATTATTCTGATGTTTACGAATTACAAATCCATGTTGTAGAAAAATATCTTTGAAAATGTTAACTAAGACTTCGTTGTGATTCTCAAATTTGAGTGAATCTGTTACATCATGTAAATTTTTATTTTCTCTTTGAATTTCTAGTAATCTTTTTATTTGCTCAAAGTTTTTTGATTCATCCTGCGAATAGTACTTTGCAATATCTGAATAGACTCGACCCATGTTAGCGCTGAAAAAAGGTACGCTGTCAGTTACCTTTGGTTCAACGAGTGAAGAAGGTGCATAAATAAACTGATCGAAGTAATTTGTGATTATATCATTACTTTCAATTCTTGAAAGTATATGAACTACTGAGATAAAAAGTTGATATTCACTGGCATCAAAATTACTGATTTTTGACAAAGTAACCTTTTTATTCTTTAAGAAATTTAAAATGAAGTTTATGTCATTATTTTCAATTGGACGTCCCCCTTTAATTGAGTGAAATATCTTTGCATTACTATCTTCAAAATAGGTTTCTCTTTTAAAATAGTTTTGAATATCTTGAGATATCCTTTTCTTATACTCACCTTCTATTAAAGCGTTAATTTTAGAATTTATGACATTATCTAAGTTTTCTTTCATTTTTACTATCTTTTCGGACTGTGAATAGTTAATGAATGAGAAGGTTGCGATTACAATTGCGATAATTGCAAGTAATACAGTAATAGTATGTTCGTGAGCAATGACTTGTTTCTCTGCAAAATAGAGCTTTTGTTCAGATATTTCTAATTGTGTTTTTAATGTATTTAATTCCATCAGATTCTCCTAATTGAAAGAGGTGGTAGTACCTCAAGAAAACAAAACAACTTGCGAAGCTTGAGTTAAGAAATCTTTATCTAAGTGAGCATAGATCATAGTCGTCTTTATGTCCGTATGTCCAAGTAACTTTTGTAACGTATAAAGATTCCCTCCATTCATCATGAAGTGACTTGCGTATGTATGTCTTAAATCATGAAAGCGAATTATTTTTGTTAACTCAGCTCGATGTTGTGCATTTTTAAAATGTCTTTGGTTGATATGGCAGTAAGGTAGAGGTTCACCAGAGGGTGAAGAAAAAACGAACTCAGAAATACGGCTTTTGAGGCGTTCTAATAAGATGGCCCTAACTGAACCATTCATTGGAACGTAACGTGTTCTATTCGTCTTTGTCGTGTTTCTAAGACCCTCTCTTGTTAATGATCTATTTATCGTAAGGTAGTTTTGATCGAAGTCAACTCTATCCCAACATAGACCACAAATCTCACCAAGTCGAAGACCAGTATTTAAAACAACGATGTAAAAATCTAAAAGCGGATTACCTTTGTTCTTACTAATGAATTGTTCAATTTCATCTTTTGTCCAGTATTCTAATTGTGGAGCATCTTCGACTAACTCGGGATAACCACGAATAGGACTTTTAATTAAATATTCAAGCTTAATAGCTTCGTTTTAAAACGGTCTTAAATACCATCATTACTTTATTAACAGTTCTAGCTTTTACACCTGACTTCATAATAAAGTTTTCAAGTTGTTTCGCATGATAATAACTAATTTGATTGATGTTTAATTCACCAAGAATTGGAAGAATGTAATTTTTAAAATTACTACGATAACCTGCGATTGTTCTAACCGCCTTTCTTCCTTCGATATGATCTTTAAACCATATTTCAACAAAGTCTTTGAACTTAATAGTTCTATCTAAATCAACACCAGTCTCGTTAATTCTCTGCTTCGAAATTTTTAGCTTGGCCTTAAATTGTTCAGCATCAAATTTTCGACTGAATGTCTTTGTGATTCGCTTACCGTTAGGCATACGAACATCAACGCGATATTTCTTCTTAGCACGTTGAATTTTTTGTACGTTTTTCTCATCTAAATTAGCCATAAATTCTCCTTTTTTTGAAAAAAAGAATTACGGTCTACTGTTGTCCACAATATTCGAATGTAAAAGAGCGAGTGACTTATATCAAATACTGAGAAAAAGAAAAGGCCTTTCATCATTTTTTACCTAGAAATTGGTACTTTTTTGGCAAAAGTTTTTGAATTATTGCTAAAAAATAGATTTTTTACCCAAAAGTTCTCTACTTTTTCGTCTTTATTATAAAAGCCATCTGTCTTTGTTGTTTTGAAAGAAAGTTTGTATGAATTTCCTATGATTTTTCCATCAATTCTCGACTTTAGAATTTTGATAATTCGCAATTCTTGATCAAGATTTGAAAAGTTATTTAAGGCATAGATGAAAGAAGGTGAGTTCATAAAAGCGGAGTTTGCCCTGATATCCTCAATATCTAATTCTTTATTTGGTAGAACTGACTTTGACTGATGAACTGCACCGAGAAGTGGAATTTGATAATTTTGTATTTTTTGACATAAATTCTTAACAAATTGCGCTTGAATCTCAGGAGTCGAGTCAGCGAAAGAACATGTTGAGAAGTTATCTATATAAGCTATCTGAATATTAAAATCTTTGATGAACTTGAAGAGTGAGCCAAGCCATGATTGTGGGTCATGAACTTTTGTTACATCAAGGTCACTTTCATCAATTAATATAAGATTTTTCATTACTTCAATTTTTGACTCAGTATCTTTGTATCTTAGAGATAAAATGGAGTTTATTCGCCTTTTTACATCTCCTTTCTCTCCCTCTGATAGAAAAAGTAGCGTCTTATAGTTGTTGATAATATTCTCAGTCGCTAAACTCTGGATGAGGGCTGATTTACCCTTGTTGGTACGACCTAGGAGCATATGGAGATGTCCTCTTTGAAGACCTTTGTGAGAATTCAAAAAATTAAACTTTGTTTTGAATGATTGTATAATCGTTTTTTCTTCGATGTTTTCCAGAGAGTAGGGATTGTGGGGCTTGTGACTCATATTCGAGTTATTTTTTAAATCTAGTTTGAATCGTACTTGATGTATATCTTTAAACTTTTTCATTTTAAATTCCTTTTTTAAATGTAGTTATTATTTTCTATTCTTATAGGACTATTTTCTGCGTATATATTTACGCAGTTTTTAACTGGTATTATCTGTCCACTTTTTAGGAGTAAGTAACTTGTAGTAGCTATTTCCTGTGAAAATACTTCCTTTCTTGAAGAGTAGAAAATCATAGACAACAAGTTCGTCGATCAATTTCTTCAATGTTGTCTGACTTCCAATGTTAAGCTCTTTCATGATTTGTAATTGGCTTGGAAATGATCTCTGAGCATTTCCAGAGTAAGAGCGATACTTTAGGTATGCGTAGAGGCCAATGGCCTTTAAACTTAAGTTACCGCTCTGAAAAAGCTCATTTGGAATTTGAGTGAAATTTCCTACCAAAGCCATGACTTTTCCTCTTCTTTTACAGTCTTTGCGTCAATCCATTTCAAAAGATCATCAGTCTTGAATCTAACAAGACGTCCAATCTTCACGAATGGGATTTCTTTTCTAAATACTGCGGTTCTAAGTCGAGAGACTTTGATTGATAAGAAGCTTGATGCTTCTTCGACTGATAAGAGTGATTTAACGTGTTCTGACATTATTACCTCCAATTCAAAACAAGTTGTTATTGTTGGAACTAATGAAATCAAACTTTAGTATACTTGTGACCTAGGACTTTGGGGGACTAAAGGGGGGACTTTGGGGGACTATAATTGAGGAAGATCTATTTTATATGCATTTATATCTTCTCTATATAATAGAATTCTTTTAAATGATGGGTTTCTCGATAGAAATTTACCAAGTTTTCGATCATATATAGATAATTCTGCTTTTTCAAAGAAATCCTGAGATTGGTGATGAGTGTTTTTATTACTTCGGTGTAGTTCCAGGCAGGCCTTTAACATTTTTACAGCGTTAGAGTTTTTTGGTTTGATGTGAATATTCGGACCTCTCAATTCCGAATAATCTTCAGCTATAAGCCAATGATTCCCATTTTTATCTCTTTGAATATTTTCACCTTTCAACGATTTTACTGATGGTAAAGTTTCAACATAAACTTGACTAAGAAGTATTTCTCTTTCATTTGTACAAGTTAGCGGAAAGTTGGACTTTTTTGACCGAAATTCATCTTTGTGACAATAAACTAGACCGTAATTTGGTGGTATTTTAGCGAAGTTTTGTAGAACAAAAGCCTCATAAAGAATTGACTGGTCTAATTGAATGAAGCTGTTAGAAAAACAATATAGAAAATGATCACCATTATGAGTTTGAAAATAGTTTAAGAGACGTCTGAAATGCTCTTTTTTTGTTTCAGAGGGAAAAAGAGAAAGAGGATTACTATTTTTAGCATTAGTTTGCTTCGCATAGTAGATTGACTCACATCTTTCTAAGAGATCATGATAGTCATAAATATCTAGACAACCAATATGTTTGGAAAGTGTGACTTTTTTTTCGTAACAATAATAACGTGATTTTTTACTCTTCAGGAATTCCTTGAGAAAACACCATTTTGAAACATCTTTTGGGATTAGTTCGATTAAAGGAGTTAAGTTTCTTTCTTCTAAGACAGAAACCTTTACATTGAGCTGTTGGACTCTTAGTTTTTCCATGTAGTTCAAAATATATTTTAAATCACTAACCTCTTTCATACATCTTCTTAGCATGCTATTTGCTACTAGTTAAACAATTAGATATTATTTTTCTATATTATCCTCCGTTAAATAGTTGAAATATTATTGCTGTAAAGAAATCTTGATTAAAAAAGACTCCATAATATGACGATGAAATACATAGGCTTTTGGAAGGGAATTATCTACGAATCTAGAGATGTAAATCTCGGAGACTTGCTCTCAACCAATTTTTTGGCTCAAGTGTTTCTAACCGTAGTCATAAAATAGATAGCTCTAAGACTTATGTAATCTTTTGCATAATACCTAGGCCTATCGCGCGATTGATGTAGAAACAATCGCGCTTAAGACCGATTAGGCGAATTTTAGCTTTTTGTCCCTTTTCTTCCTTTGGTAGATATGTAGAGGCTGACAATTTCGTTAGTCATTTACTCTAAGGAGAAAATTATGTTCATGAAAATGAAAAAAAAGCTTAAAAAGCTAATTGGCAAAGGTTTAACCATTAATGACTTGATTGTTTTTTTTAAGGATTGTTACCGGTTCTTAAATTTATGCATGATTGTCAAAGAAATTGTTATTCTTTTGTCTAGTTTGATCGGTTTTTATTTTTTCTGGAGTCAAAATGAACTTCTCTGAAATTGCACTTTATAATTTAAAGTCGAAAAAAAAACTGATGTCATTATTGTTCTTTAAACAAAGTTTAAACCATTTGAAAAGAGTAGCTGATACAAGTAGCTATATTGTTAGAAAAAATATTAAGAACAATAAAGTAGGGCAGTCTAAGGTTAGACTTATTCAGGAGCCTAAAGAAAACTTGAAGTTTGTACACTTGAGAGTTGCAAAGCTATTGAATCGTTTAGAATTACCTAAATATTTGCACTCTGGCAGAAAGGAACATTCATATAAATCAAATGCAGAAGTCCATGTCGGTCGAGATTATGTTTTAAATATTGATATTGAAAATTACTTTCCTTCATGTAATGTCAAAATGATATATCGTTTCTTTAGAGATAAGTTGAGTATGTCTAATGATGTATCTTATCTATTAAGTGATATTTGTACTTATAATGGCTTTGTACCTACAGGGAGTCCTGTTAGCCAGGTGATTGCTTTTTGTGCATCTTATGACATGTTTGAGGATATCTATGCCTTCTGTAAAATGAAAGAGTGGGAAATGACGGTCTATGTTGACGATATAACGATTTCTTCACTGAAGCCAATCGAAAAATGTGACATTCGGCACATTTTGGAAATTATTTCTAGTCATGGATTTAAACACAAAAGAGGAAAGTTGAGATATTATCCAAAGGGAAAACAAAAAGAAATTACAGGTGTAGTAATATATAAAAATCAAATTAGAGCTCCTCATAAAAGGAAAAAAATAATTTTTGAAAAATTAAACTCTTATAGATTGATACCAGTATATAAAGAATCTTTAGTCGGCCGTATTACTGAAGTTCAGTATCTAGAAGGAAAAGAGACTCTTGCATTGTTGATGAGACAATTACGTTAATTATGCTTCTCTGGTTTTATCAAGTCGTCAGCTGTAGGGCACTATTTATGGGTATTCTTAGGTTCGACTTTATTATAGATTGAAAGATTTAGTTTGTTTCTTTTTGTATGTTATGCGCCGATGGAAAATATTCAATGGAATAATTATTACATCTTTAAAATACAATAATATATTTATTCAGAGGAGAGAAATTGGAAAAAATTAAATTAATGAAAGTTCGAACAGTTATTAAATCTTTTATTTATACTCTTTATCCGGAAAAATATTTTGAGGACTTTGAATCTGCAGGATTTATAAAGTACTTGATGCCTTTTATTGTCCTATTAAGTTATATTAGTGCCTTTATGTGGGGAGCTGAGTTTTTAAATATCCCTGTGAATAGTAACGGTGTTTTTTCTACATATTTTAAAAATTTAATACTGTTAACCTTCTGCTATCCAGTGTCTTTTCTGCTTTTATATAACTTTACTTCTATAAGAGGTTATATAAGAATTTTCTTTGTTAGTATTTATTTTCAAGCCATGTTTTACTCATTATATTCATTTTTTGGCGGTGCTTCTTTTCTGTTAATTAGTGAAAATTACTTGTATGTCTTTCAAAGTATTTCCATGCCACTTCTTACTATGGCTTACCTTGGATATGTGATCTTTAGAATTTCGAGAAAATATGAGGTTGAAATAAATAGTATAAAAATCCTTATTTTTGTGGTTCTTTTTTCGCTACTTTTATTTTTGATTAATAGTTTTATAATTGTTCCACTTAATAATTTTTTCTTAGTGTGAATTGTGGTAAAATTGTGGCAATTTATAAAATTAGCCCCAAAAAATGGAAAAAGTAGCCAACAGTAGAAAGTAATTCGATTTTGGTTAAGTTATTGTTTTAATTGTGATCTATGCCACATTAGTGAACTCTTGAGAGGTTTGTATTAATTGGTGTTTTGGGCCTACTTTAATTCTCGCCACCTCCACCATTTAATTTACATCATAAATTAAGCTAGTTAGACTATAGACCTGATGGGAATACCGAACTGAGGTCACATGATTTATAATCCAGAAAGACATGAAGAATTAATCAATATTGATTGGGATGAAAATAAGGTTATTGACTGTATTGAATCCATATTTGAAGACACTCAGAAAAATTTTGATAGTATTGAAAAAAAAACAATGTATTTTGGAAAGGCAGGAGCCCTGTTTGGTTTATTGGAAATATCAAAGTTCTTAGATAAACCTTTGGCCCTAGATTCTAAAAATGCTATTTCTGAAATTTATAAAAGTTATATAGAGAATCCTGATACTGAAAGTGTTGTACCATCTCTGTATTTAGGAGAAGTAGGTATTTTACTAGTTGAATACTTGGTAAACCCATCTGAGACTTTAGAGGATAAAATTTTTCAATTAGTTAAAAGTAATATCGAAAATCCAACTTTAGAAGCCTTGTGGGCTGCTCCGGGGACAATGATTGCTGCGAGTTGGTTCTGTAACAAAACTAAAAAGAATGAATGGAAAGAGCTGTTTGTTGAGAATACAGAATTTCTAATCAGTAAATTGAAAGAAGAAAGAGAAGAAGACTTAATTTGGCAGCAGGACTTATATGGGAAGAAAGTTCGTTATACTGGGGCAGGGCATGGGTATTTTGGTAATATGTTTGGGATTTTAAAAAATATCGAGTTATTAAAGCCCGACGATAAAGAATACATTCTCTCACATATTAAAATGGTACTAGACAAATTAGCAATTGAAGAAGATGGAGCGGTAAATTGGGCTCCAGTATTTCCGAAAAACCCTGAAATAAAGCCCTTGTCGCAATGGTGCCATGGGGCTCCAGGAATAGTTAATAGTTTAAAGCTATTTCCTAAGCATGATACAGTTGTAGAAGATTTATTAGTTAAAGCTGGTGAGCTTATATGGAGAGCGGGACCACTCACTAAGGGAATTGGGATCTGCCATGGTACCGATGGTAACGGGTTTTCATTTCTACAGCTGTATAAAAGAACTGGAAATGAAATATGGTTAGACAGAGCAAGAAAGTTTGCTATGCACTGCCTTCCTCAACGTAAAAATGAATATACTCTCTTTACGGGTGATGTTGGTTTGGCATTGTATCTGATTGCTTGCTTAGAAAAGACAGATAACTTCCCATTTCTTGACGATTTTTAGAGCTCCAGTTGCGATATAAGTCGCAGGAGGTCCACCAAAATAAAAAAGACCACCATTGAGTGGTCTTTTTTGTTTTTATGGGTTGTGAAAATTTAAAATGAGCGTAGCGAGTTTTGGAGGCGTCAAAGAGCACGATGCGATTTGACGACGAACAACTTCAGCCACCTTCACTAAATTCATAACAAATTAAGCACCACCACGGAGTTTTTTTATTTCAATAATTTAAACCACATAGACTTGAGAGTTCTTTGAGTTCACTTCTTTAAATCACCATAAATTATCCAAAATCGCTCATGTTGTAGTTTTTTGTAGTTCATGGCCGTAGTTCACTTTTAAATTGTAGTTACTAGAAAGATTGATTAATAAATCTTGATTCATGTAAATTTTATTTCAGTCGATAGAATCATACTAATGAAGTTTAGAACATTTAAATTGGAGATTATCTATATGAAGATTTTAGTTATACTTTTTTGCATTCTTTTACACTCTTAGTGCTTTTTCACAAGTGCATATAAAAGGGGATTACAGAAAAAATGGAACATATGTACAGCCACATATTCGTTCGAAACCTAATTCCACAAAAAGTAATGACTATGGGCCAGCTAACTCTGCTGGAAGTTTGTATAGTGGAGGCTACACTTCTCCTTATCTTAGAGATAGTGATAATGATGGTATTTCTACCCAATATGAAAATGAAGGAATAAGCGATGATTATGATTCATCTTAATATGGAAACTAAAATTTATTTCCTTCAAAAGGAGAAGTATGTCACTCATAAATTGTACAGGATGTGGAAATCAAATATCTGAGCAAGCAGATTCTTGTCCGAAATGCAGTCATCCTGTTTCACAATCAATAAATGATTCAAAAAATAAAAAAGAAACAAATAAATTTTTGACGATTTTTTGGATATTTATGGGTTTCATATTTATTAGGACAGTTATAGGAGCATTAAATGCAGAGAGTGAGAAAATACCACGAAAAATTGATACTGAAAATTCTTCTAATTCAAGTGTGAGAATTGATAAAGAGTTTATTCCAAGTTGGGAAATGAGTACTAGTAAGGATGATATGACAGGAGAGAAAAGTTATTATGCTTCATCTCCGAAAGCAAAAGCGATAAGTCGAATGAGTTTCCCTTACTCTGACGTTGAATCATGGATGGCGGTAGGATGTAAAAATAGCAAAACATGGGTATATTTTGGATTCTCAAATGCTCCGAATTTAAATAATACAGAAACTCATGATGGATTCAACACTTTTAACTCAAGAATAAAATGGGATAATTCTTTAGAAACCACAAGTTTTTATCAGAAATGGGGTGAACAATTTTTGAGTTTTAATAATCTTGATTATGATGCTGAATCTAAAATTAAAAATCATTCTTCGGTTATGTTAGATTTAGACTGGCACGGACAAAATAAAGCAATTTTTAGATATAGTCTAAAAGGTTCTACTAAAGCTTTAAAAAATGTCTATTCGAAATGTGGTAAGAAAATTTAATTAGAAAATTAAATGTAAAATTTTTCTATACTACTTCAATATAGCCTAAAGCCTTTTTTGGGGTATGTACTTGGCCGTAGGTCAAAAAAGTTTTGTAGTCGCAGAAAAGTAAAGAAATCTTAAGTAAGAAGAATTAGAAAATGTTCGATAATTATATAATCATATTTTTAAATAAATTAAAAAATCAGGGAGTATTTGATGGCTTTAATAAATTGCCCAGAGTGTAAAAAAGAAGTATCAGATAAAGCAAGTGCTTGCCCCAACTGCGGTAACCCATTATCTAGTCATATTCAAAAAAATCATGAGGCAGAAGATAAAATAACATCTTCTACGTCAATAGAAGTTTCTGAGAATGTTAAGAAGAGTCCTTGGGGATCCAAAGTGATTGGTGCAATTCTTTGTATTTCAGCCATTCCATTAGCATTATCGGTTAATTTGCGATTAGGTGGAGTAATGTTTTTTATTGGATTTGCTCTTTTTATAATTGGACGTTTTGGCGATTAAGTCAAACGTTCCAAGAATCAGAGGAGAAAATTGACTTTTTACTTAATAGTATAGCATCTGGTTGTATTTCATTTATGCTAACTTCTCATTTTAAATAAAGGTCAATTAGTTTCGAGGTACTATCGTTTGAAAAGTGTCTTTTTTCTAGTTATATTTAAATCTTTTTTTTTATTGCTAGTACATTTAATTTGCAGTTGAAGTTAATTTTTAGTTCTTCAAGGTGTTGTTCCTTGTAAATATTCTTATATGTCGATATTTCGTCTTGAAGATTTTGACTCATAGAAATTAAGGTCGATTTTGATATTGTTAATTGCGTTGAAATTTTATCAAAACTAAAACCTTTAGCTCTGAGTTCAATAGAATCTTTCTTTTGATCTTTTGTAATCATACCAAAATTCTATTGAGAGTAATAGTACAAGATTTAGAGTTATGATTAAATTTAATTAATCTAGTTCAAATTATTTAACATTAGCTTCTATTTTATCTTCAATGAGTTTTTTTTGATTCAAGTAATTCAGCCGTTTAGGCTTTAGGAACTTTTTCAAACTTTTGCGATAAAAGACTTCTTATATGTGTTTCCTTGAGTTTTCTTATCCAGTCTTTATTTGTGGAGGGATTGAGCGGAACTGTTGGCAGTACTATATCTTGATCAATTCCATTCCTTAATTCTGGGGGACTTAGTATTTTTCTTATCTTTTTTCTGTAATCTGAGTTTTCATAATAGATTTCAATCCCAACGAAACTAGACATTGCTATATCTTCGGGAATTGCTTTTTTATGAGGATATTGAATTTGTCCATTTTTTTTTTTTTTTTTTTTTTTCTTAGCGAACTTTTAAAAAACATGTATGAAGTGAGGAGACTCATTTAAAGAGAAAATTCATATATTTCAGAGTTGCTCAAAATATTCCTCAAGGCCCTTTGTTAAATTACCAGGATTTCTTAATGCAAAATTTTGATTTGTTAGTTTGATTTTAAGAATACGGTCAACCCTAAATAACCTCTTGTCATTTTTTGTTCTATCCCAACAAAGAAAATACCAAACTGGCCAATTAAGTAAAATTATTTGGGGTTCAACTTCTCTTTCTGAGATTTTGTCTTGTCCATCCTTGTACTTCATGACTAAAACTTTTTCATGGAAAAAGGCAATATTTAAGTCGCCTAGTATCGAATCTTTTGGAGCCATATAAGAATTTAGAACTTCCGACGAAGCCAACTTTCCGACATAAATACGACCTCGAAGTTTACGAATTAAGTTTTTCTGATCAAGTGGGAATGAATCTGAAATTCTATTTCTAATGCTTTTAAGGTTTCCACCTAAAATAGGTGTCCCAATTGCTTCCGTCACGGCCAATGAGACAAGCATACTTATCACTTCTTCATTGTTTAAGAGAAGTTTTGTTAAACCCCATCTTCCTCGTAGAGATATTCCACCTCCGCGCCCTTTATCGGAATCAATAGGATGTCCAATTTCACGGAGTTCTGCCAAATCACGCATTATGGTTCGATGACTTATTGAAAGCTTTTGGCAAAGTAACTCAGTTGTCCAATAATCCTCACTTTTAAGCAAAGATAAAATAAGTGAATGTCTTTGAGATTTGTCTCTCAGGCTACCTTTTCCCATACATTACTATCTTACCTTTTAATATGTCATATAGTGACATAATTTTAAGTATTATAGTCATAAACAAGGAGAAAGTATGAAATATAAAACACTACTAATGGGAGGATTATTTATGCTAGGTTCAAACATTGTAATTGCTGGTGACATTTTTGAGATCGTGACATTTAAATTTAAAGAAAATGTTTCCATGGAAGATCAAAAAAAGGCCCTTGAAAAACTAAATACATGCGTAAAAAAATATGAGGGATTCAAATCAAGAGAGTATTATTTTAGTAAGGATAGCAATACATGGGTCGACTCTGTGGTTTGGACATCCTCTGAGAATGCAAAAAAAGCTGCGGAACAGGTAATGAAAGATCCTGAAGCTGGGAAAATATTTTCAATGATAGATGACAAATCAATAGTTTTTTCTCATTATGAAAGAGTTGGGGGAATAAGGAAGTAACAAATTTGCAACATATTGAAAAATTTAGGTACACATTTAAAGGCAAAATTTGGAAATACCAAGGCAAGGGTGGGTGGTATTTTGTTACAATCCCCAAGGCCTTGGCCAAAAAAATTAGAGATGTCCACTATGTGTCCGAAGAAGGTTGGGGGCGTCTCAAAACGTCTGCAACCATAAACACAACGACTTGGAGCACCTCTATCTGGTATGACACAAAAATTGGATCGTACATTATTCCAGTAAAGGCAATAGTCAGAAAGTCCGAGTCTTTGACAGATGGCAGCCTTGTTAAAATTGATCTTGTTTTCAGTCTTGATAAGTGGTTTTCAAATTTAATTTAGCATCACAAAAGCTGATTTTATGTGATATCGTAGTTGCATGGAAAAAGCACTCATTGTAATTGACGTTCAGACTTGTTATCTAAAACAAAAGAAAGACCAAAAAGATGTCGATCAGTTGATTGCGACTGTTAATGACACACTAAAAAATGCCCGAGAGAAACAAATTCCCATTTTGTTTGTAGAACATGAATATGAGGGAAGGCTTATCAGATGGATGATGAAAAAATTCATGGGAGGAGCAGGGTTAAGAGAGTCAAAGGACTTTGCAACTGATCCTCGAATCGATAAGCAAAATGAAACAACAATGATTAAGACTACCGGAGACTGTTTTCAAAATGCAGAAATTGCAAATTGGGTAATAGAACAGGGTGCTAAGGACGTTGTCATAGTTGGGCAAGATGGTATGTACTGTATAAAGTCTTCGATTATTGGTGCCTTGAAAAATAGTTACAACGTTCTTCTTGTCGAGGGGGGAGTCATCGCCCAGAATCAAAAGGGATGGAATAGCTTTAAGCAAAAAATGGTCGCTTCTGGAGAAGTTCTTCTAACCGATTTTAAACTGCTTTAGTTAAATGGGGATAGAAAACTCCAAGACTCAATAATTACTTAGCATTAAATCCTATTTTTTTGTGCAGTTGAAATATTTAGCAGCTAAACATCTATTATAATGAAGGAAAGTCCCAATGTTATCCCCATTTGTCTGGAGCAGTTTAGGGGAAGTTTATGAAAAGTATTCAACTAGTTGATCAAAAACAAATCGAATTCGGCGATTGGTTTTAAGTTCCCTATGCGAAACAATCCAAGTCGAAAAATTTATCCCCTTAAATGACTTGAGCACTTTTTCAACTGATTTATCTTTATCACCGATACAGTTGGGCATTATGCCAATGCCTAGTCCGTCCTTGACTAGATTCCAATGAACGAAATGACTTTCTGTCATAATGGAGAAGTTATCTTTGGTGAGATTTAGTCCATAGGGTTTTAGACCTTCGATATAACCAGATAAATCACCTACACTGACAAAGTTTGCTTTTGATAAATCCTTTATGGTTTTAAATGGTCCATTGTTTTTTATAAATTCCTTCGTGGCATAGAAATTTCCTTGGGCATCGGAAACTTTCTTCATGATGAGATCTGGTTGCTTTGGGCGATAGTTTCTGACGGCAATATCAGCTTCTCTTTTTCTAAGATCAGCGGACTCATTTCTAGCAACAATCTCGATTTTAATACCCGGGGCCAGGTTTCTTATCTTTTTTACGAACTGAGGAAGTTGGAACGCAGAGATTGCTTCACTCGCTGTAATGGTAACTAGACCTTCTAGGTCTTCGGACTGACCCATTGCCGCTAGAGATAATTTGGATGCACCCTCCGCCATCGTTTTAACATGCTCTATTAAATCGAGACCTATTGGAGTTATTTGGATTCCCTTGCCTGTACGCTCAAATAAAACGACACCAAGTTCATGCTCGAGGGCCTGCACCTGTCTTCCTAGTGTGGATTGAGTTAAATTCAAGGCCTTCGCAGCAGCAGAGTAGCTGCCTTTTTCTGCGGTTACGAGAAAGGCTTTGGCGCGGTTCCAGTCAAAATTAAGAGTTCTATAGTCCATTGTGATACTTGCAAATATGCATAGGTTATGTGCTTATTTTGGCATTTGTTTTTAATTAATGCAACTGTATAGTAGGAGATAACAAGGAGCTGAACATGAGAACATCAGCAGAATTTTGGGATAATATATCACACAAGTATGCAAAGAAGGCGGTGCCTTCACAAGATATCTATGAAGAAAAGCTATCGAGGACACAGAAGCTTTTTAATAAGGATTCGATCGTAATGGAGTTTGGTTGTGGAACGGGGACAACAGCTTTAATCCATAGTCCTTTTGTGAAGGAAATTGTCGCTTATGATTACTCCGCTGGAATGATCGATATCGCTAATCAGAAAAAAAATGAGAAGCAGTTAAGCAATGTCACTTTTGAGGTTAAGGCAGTAGAGGATATACCGTTTCATACTAATACTTATGATGTCATCATGGCCCATAGTGTTTTACATTTAACTAAAAATAACGAGCAAATTCTTAAAAAAGCTTATGACGCTTTAAAGCCTGGAGGCCATATGGTCTCTAGTTCAGGGTGCATCAAGGAGATGAATATTTTTATTCGTGGCCTTATTCCTTTGCTCGCTTCAGTGGGGAAGGCCCCTGAGATTACCACGTTTACAGCTAATGAGATGATCGAGTTGCATAAACAAACAGGCTTTAAAATTTATGATGCTTGGTCTTATAAAAAAGGTGAGCTATTTTTAATCGCTCAAAAATAAAAGGACAAAATATGAAAATGAATTATACCGTTCTTGGTACCAATGATATGGAAGCTGCGATAGTGTTTTACAACTCTTTATTTGAAGGGATGGGGCCTTTTAAGATTTTTAAAACAGATCGAATGAATTTTTGGCAGTTTGAAAGTTTTGCTTTTGCCGTGGCCGTTCCATTTGATAAGGGGCCTGCAACAAATGGAAATGGAACGATGATTGGGTTTGATGTTGAGACAGAAGATGAAGTTAAAAGATTATATGCTAAGGCGATAGAGCTCGGTGGGTCTTGTGAAGGGAAGCCATCTCGAAAAGGTCCAAGATTCTCCGGATATGTGAGAGATCTCGATAATAATAAGTTATGCTTTTTTAGCTAAGTACATTTATGTTTCCTAAGCTTTATTTGTTCTCTTCTAATATGTTATACTTCAATAGAGTTTAGAAATTAGAATAGGTGAAAAGCTTTGAAATTAAGAAATCAGATAGAATGGGCAATACATTGTATGGAGTTTTTGGCGAGGGCCCCGAAAGGGGTATTCATACCGACAAAAATTCTTGCTAAGTTTCATGGGATTCCTAAGGAGTACTTGTCTAAAGCTTTACAGCAATTGGCCTCGAGTGGACTGATTGAAGGAACTCTAGGGCCGAGAGGTGGTTACCAATTATCAAAAGCACCATCCGAAATTAGTCTCTTAGAGATTGTTGAATCGATTGAGGGAAAGAAAAGAACTTTTAACTGCCAAGAAATTCGTTTTAATAATCCTTGTCTTAAAAAGAAGGACAAAGATAGAAGCGTTAAGTGTGCAATCGCAAGTGCCATGCTCGAGGCCGACGAGGCATGGAGGAGAGTTCTTGAAGACAAGAAACTTTCTGAAATCGTCACCGATATCAATTCGCAAGTTCCTGCAGAGATCTTTGAAAAGGCAGAAGAGTGGGTAAATGAAGAAATGTCTTAGCCCTGTGCTTTTTTGATTCTCCAAAAGATATACCAATTTGACGTGGCCAATAAAATTGTAAAAATAATAAAGTCATAAGCTTGCTTAAAGCCTAATGAGAAAATCATACTAATAGTGAAGGTCACTAGAAGTAGAAAACTTGCTAAGAAAGTTTCTTTTAATTTAATATTGAAGACGAAAAAAATCGCCAATACAAGCTCGACAATTGTCGCGACATAGCCCAGAACGTAAGAGAGTTGCTTTGGAAACCATGGGGTTATGCTTGCTGTATAATTCAAAAACGTCTCAAAATTTCCCCAGACAACTCCCATATTTCCAGCAGGACCAAGTAGGCTTAATCTGTCTGCAATTACCCATAAGTATGTCGTAGCTAGAAAAAATCTACAAACAATAACAAAAATTTTGAAAGACATATTTTCTCCTTGAATTTATTAAGGATATAATATATCCTTAATTTAGGATTAGCAATAAGTTTTGTAAAAAGGAAAATATGAGTCAGGACAAGAAGTGGAAGATTTTTTTCTTTTCTATATTTTTAGGAAATCTCTGTAGTGGGTTATGGATGTTAATAAGTCCTGTTCATTGGTATGAGAACTTTCCTGGTCGAATCCCAGATTTTGGTCCCTTAAATGAACATTTAGTTCGTGACTTAGGATGTATATTTTTACTTCTAAGTATAATTTCATTTAAGTCCATTTACGATAGTTCATGGAGAAGAAATACACTTTTTATACTTCAGGTTTGGTTTACTTCGCATGCCATAGTACATCTCTTTGATACTTTCCGAGGTCTCGTTGCCATAGAGCACTTATATATGGATATTCCTTTGTGTCACTTACCACCAGTCTTAATTGGGTTTATGCAGTTTTATTACTACAAAGAACACAAGTCAGAGTCAAAGGAGTTTGCTTGTTGAAATTTTTCTTCTTCACCTTGGTTGGAATATATCTAGGGTTGTCTCCTTTTTTAACTTACTACTTTTCTCATGGGCCAGCTTGCCCATGTCATGCTTTGATAAACTTAGACGATGAAATAGACTGAGTAAGGAAAGTTTGAAAAACCTCCTCTGTAGATTAATTCAATTTTTCCATGACGTCGGTTAAAGGCTAAATTCATAGTTTTATTTATGAATAACTAATTTTTTATGATTGACATTGTGCAAAGTGGTTACAGTTTTATTATTTTTCACACCAAATTTTAAAGTTTTGATGCTGATATAGGACCCCTACCTTCCCTACAAAAAATGTAAGAGGTTTACTTTTAGTATGTATAGAGCAATCCAAAGTTGATTGAAAGCGAATACTATCTGGTCCCCAACAATCAATAGAAGCAATTGAACCCGCAGCCCAAGGGTCGAAGGTACACTCAAATAAGGATGTTTCCCATATTTTTGTCTTTTTGTTTAGGTACATAAATGATGGTTCAGCCATTGTAGTGTTCTTAGTAAGAATAAATTTGTATGGAGCTTTGTCTTCAGCGCAACATTTTAAAGATAAAGTTGAAAGTAGAAGAATAATGGAAATGTTTAACAATATTTTTTGTCTCATACTGACATCTATTTAATTTTTTTATTATTTAATGTTTTTATTCTAAAGTTCTCTTTATGCTTCTTGTTGTTGAAAAAATAAGAAAAAGACTTGATTATCATTTCTTCAATTTGAACTCTGTATTTTATTAAATCTTTCGGGAGTACATCAAACCTAATTTTGTTCCAGTTCGGAATTTCTGTTCTTTTAGATTTGAAGCGTGTTTTAAGTTCCTTGGCTTCGCCAATATAGAGCTCTTTGTTTTTTTCATCGACGAGATAATATATAACGTTTCGCTGATGTTCTAAACCTTCAAAGTCGTCTTTAGTAAACCATTCACTTTTCGAAATTTTTTCATGTCCTTTAAGTTCATCCTCAATTGATGAGATAGATGGTGACTTCGAGAGTATTTTAAATAGCTCTGGGAAAATTGGTTTTTGAGTAAACTGTGGAGTGAAAAATATAGTGTTTGATTCATTGAAGTATTCAATATCTAGAAATTCCCAAAAGGGAATTTCTTCTTCAATCTCGTTTGATGGAATTGATTTGAGCTTATTTTTGTTTTTTCTTAAAAGTGCTTCTAAATATCGAAAATAAGTCATTGGGAAAAGATTTTGGAGTATTTTTAATACTTCATCATCAAAGCAAATCAGCCATGCAGGATTATTTCTCATTTTTGAAGATTTTCTAATGTAGCCCTTGAACTCAGTTTTAATATTTTTAAACTTAATATTAACAATCGAGGTCTTAGTTTTTCCTGGATCTTTGAATCTACTTTTTAAAACCCATATGTTGACATAGGCATTAGGAATAGTTGTTGTTCTATGCTCAAATATTGAAGCGTCAACCTTCTTTCTCCACACTGGTACTTTTATATCGGATCTTTCTGTTGTCATGAAAATCTTATCGGTTTCTATTCTATCTCCATTAGGGCGATCAAGAGATGGGGGTTCAAAATTATCAATATGAGAAAATCTCGGTTAAGAAAAGTTTATTCAAGCGCGATTAGACTATGATGATATTATAATGAATATAATTAGAGCTGATTTGAATAGATGGCCCATACTGAACCATCCTGTATTTCTTGTGATTTCAAGCTGACTTCTTTAGATAATAGGAAGGTTGGTAATTTGTCGTCTTTGATCCTTTTTTAGTATATGTTGGTTTAAGTCCAAGTTCATCGCATATATTGTTGAAAATCTTTTTTGATTTTTTATCAACAAGAAACCAAAGGCAACCACCTTTAGCCGTTTTGTCTAATGTTTTGATTTTGGTTTTGGAACATTTCGAGATTAATATTTCATACTTGTCTGTAACATCGTCGGATTTAATTGTTACTTCAGCTGGAGACGACGCGGAAATACTTTGATTATCCATGATTATAAGGCTTTTAATTCTTCTCAATGCAAAAGTTCTATCTTCGTTTCTGACTGAACAGAAACCTCTGAAGCAAAGCTTATTGGCCATCTTGAATATGCTGTGTGGTTTGATTTCTCTTTGTGAATCTTTCCCTTGAGCATTTGTATACTCTATTTCAATCGATTGATCTTTATCTATCGCATCTTGAATCATCTTTTTGAATTTTGCCGAATTATTTTTTGCACTTATAGAGCTTTGAAAATAGTTTTGGCTATTTCTGGAATAATTATCATAAAAATAATCATCATCGTTTTGTTTTATCGGATTTGAGATAGTAGTATTCTTTGTTTTCGAGCTAGCTACTTCCTGGGGAATTGATGATTTATTTGAAATTGGTTGTTTCGATTTTCCCCCAATAAATAAATAATAAAAAAAGACTATTGAAAAACATACTAAAAACTCCATCATTACCCCCTGACGATATATTAAATAAAGCAATATAGATGCCAAGTTAATTGAACGAAAATCTGTTATTTATAGATTGATACTTCAAAAAATGTTCAATTTTTAGTCTCTTCTGACCAAAATATAAGCAAAATTTTCTTATCTGTGTACCGACAGGTAATGAATGTCAGCTTCGTCGCAGCACTTAAGAAACTTTTTTGATGTCTCTTTTTTTAGATGTTTTACGTTTTGATTAATTTTTCTTAATCCTGGAGTCGTTTGAAGTAAAGACAACATAAATCTTTTCTCTATTAACCTATTTGCTAGGACTCTGTCTCTCTCTTTGCTAATCATTGCTGTTATTCTGTTGCAATCGTATGTTGCTATCAAGTTCTAATACAGCTTTATAAATAATGAAATTATAAAAATATACGATATCATTGTAATGATATTTTTAGATATATAGCCGAAATATAATAGAATCATTTATTAACTTTAAGTTTATTTATAAAACTCGACTCTTAATGATTAATATTTCTTGATTAATTAATTTGACTCATAAACCCGAATGGTTATCATGCAAAAAAAAGACGACAAATTTATTCTCTCCGCTGGAGATATTAACGGTTTTTTAAACTGTAAAAGACTGACTGAATTAGACACTCTTGTAGCTAATAAAGAACTTATTGCTCCTGAATTTAGTAATCCTCACTTGAAAATTATGCAAGAACGTGGCTTTGAGCATGAAAAAAGCTATGTGGATTATTTAATTGAGCAAGGCCTATCGTTTGAAAGTGCGGAAGTCGGGGTCGGGGAAGATGGATATCAAAAAACTATTTCTCTGATGAAGAAAGGTGTCGATGTTATTACTCAAGGAGTATTGAGGCTTGATGGATGGTATGGACGTAGTGATGTACTTAAAAAAGTCCTCATGAAGTCTAAACTTGGTGATTACAGCTATATTGCATTAGATACAAAGCTCTCTAGAGAAACAAAGGCCGGGTCAATTTTACAATTGTGTTTATATTCAGAAATGTTGGAAGAGATACAAGGTATTTTGCCTGAGGTGATGTTTGTTATCACACCTGAGGATGATGATACGTTTAATGAAGAGTGTTATCGTGTTGATGATTATCAAGCCTACTATAGATTAGTTAAAAGTAAGCTTCTGGAGTCCTTGGGAAACATTCAAGCTTACCCTGAACCAGTAGGTCATTGTGATGTGTGTAGATGGTGGGAGAGTTGTTCTAAAAGAAGGCGTGATGATGATCACTTGTCCATTGTTGCGAATATTACTAAATCACAGAGAAAAGATCTAGAAAGTATTGGCATTAATACGATGAAGGCCTTTGCCTCAGCGAATATAGATGATTTCAAGAAGCTTCCTTCTGGTACTAATTTAAGATCTTTAGAGCTTTCAAAAGAACAAGCGAGAGTTCAAGTTCAAGCAAGAGAAAGTGGCGAATTAGTTTCAGAGTTTATGCCATTTGAGGACGGAAGAGGTCTAAGTCGCTTACCAGAGCCAAGCGCAGGAGATTTATTCTTTGATATCGAAGGTGACACATTTGTTGGACGTCATGGTATCGAGTATCTGCTGGGATTAACATATTTTGATAATGGAAGTCAGAAGTATCAAGGCTTTTGGGCGATAAAACCTTCTCTCGAAAAACAAGCTTTCACTGAACTCATGGAATTCATTTTACAACGAAATAGAGAATTTCCTGATTTTCATATCTATCATTATGCAGCCTATGAACCGGGAGCTATTAAGAGATTAGCTCAAAGATATAGTATATATGAGGAAGAAGTAGACAACTTATTGAGGGCAGATAAGTTTGTAGATCTTTATGGAGTTGTTAGGCAAGGTATTAGAGCAAGTGTTGAGAAGTACTCTATAAAGGACTTAGAAGCTTTTACTGGATATGAAAGAAAGATCGCTCTTAATGATATGATCATTCATAAAAGAGCATTAGAACATAATTTAGAGCTGAGTCGCTATGATGATATCAATGAGGCGATGATAAATGCTGTTCAATTGTACAATCAGGATGATACAGATTCAACTCTTGTATTAAGGAATTGGCTAGAAAAAAAGCGGTCCGAAGCAATAGATGCGGGTAATGAAATCTTAAGACCTGAAGCTCCAGAGCTAAATGTAAGTGAGGAGATAAGAGAGAGAGATCAAAGGTTAATTGATATTAAAAATGCTCTAATCGCAGGCATTGATTTTGATAGCGATTTAAGTAGAGAGGAAGAAGTAAAAGTTTTATTAGGTGATCTTGTCTCATTCTACAGAAGAGAAGAAAAAGTTGCATTATGGGAGCTGTTTAGACTTCGTGTGATGAACGAAGCAGAACTACTTGAAGATAAGTCAGGCCTTGCAGGTCTTCAATTAAAGGAACGTGTCGCCCCAACAGGGAGGGCGAGAACATATACTGATGTATATACTTATCCTTATCAAGAAGCAGATTTTAGATCGGGGGATGAAATCTTTGAGTGCGGAGGTGTGAAAGTCGGAACGCTTGTAGAATATAATCCTTATGAAAGAACGGTAAGAGTAAAAAAGACTGCTGCTACAAATGATCTTCATCCAACATCGATATTTCGGTTCTCCATTGTCCGAGCAAATGAATTAGAAGAAAGTAGTATTAAAGTATGCGAAGAAATAATTGAAAATGGAATGACGGATAAAAAATATAAGGCTATTAAAGATATTCTTTTGAAAAAGAATCCGGATTGTAGTGTGCAAATCCAAGTACCTGAAAATAGTTCAGTGCTTGACCATGCCTATAATATTGTTAGCTCTTTGGACAGTTCGTACCTGCCAATTCAAGGACCACCCGGAGCTGGAAAATCATATACAGGAAGTCATCTCATTCAACATTTATTGAAACAAGGAAAGAAGGTCGGAGTAAGTGCGATTAGCCATAAGGTTATTAACGGACTCTTAACGTCGACAAAGAAGCTAGTTGGCGATGAATTTCAGATCATTCACAAGGTAAGTGATCAAACTGTGGAATATGATTATCGAGTGACAAAGAAAAACCCAGATTGTGAAGCACTGGCAAATGGAGAAGAACCGGTCCTTATTGGTGGAACAAGTTGGTTATTCGCTAGAGATGGTATGGAACAAACATTAGACTATCTATTTATCGATGAAGGTGGACAGTTGAGTTTGGCAAACCTGCTTAGTATCTCTAGATCTGCAAAGAATTTGATAATACTTGGAGATTGCCAGCAGCTCGAACAGCCAATTCAAGCGGCCCATCCTGATGGGGCAGATCTTTCGGCCTTAGAATATATTCAAGGGGAGAGTGCAACTATACCAGAGGATAAAGGACTGTTTCTTGCAAAAACCTTTCGTCTTCACCCAGGGATTTGCAAATTTAATAGTGAGTTATTTTACGAGAATAGACTTTATTCAACAGAAGGGAATGAAGGCCAGAATGTTACAGGACCGATGAATTTAAAGCCATTAATGTATCTAGAAACAGTTCATACTGGAAACTCAAATTATTCACTCGAAGAAGTTGAACGTATTGATCAGTTAATTAATGACTTAGTAAAAAAAGAGCATGAATTTTCTATCTTCAATAATAAAACTCAAAAGCTTGAGACTAAAGTTCTTGGTCTTGAGCATATTATGGTCGTGGCTCCTTATAATGCACAAGTGCAACGATTAAAAGATAAACTTCCTGATGGAGTTGAGATAGGAACAGTTGATAAGTTTCAAGGTCGAGAGGCTCCTATTGTTATTTACTCTGTGACAACATCAAGTCCTGAAGATGCTCCACGTGGAATGGATTTTCTTTATTCGCAAAGTCGATTGAATGTAGCATCAAGTAGGGCCCAGTGTTCTTTTATTATGGTTGCGAATAAAGAAATTTTTGAGCCTTCATGCAAGAGTCCAGCGCAGATGAAGTTAGCGAATGCTTATTGTCGGTTTCTTGAGTTTTCTTTAAATAGATAACTCTGAAATGATTGAATTTGATCTGGTATAACTTTAATGTTTTTTGAAAGCTGAGGTTTATCAATACTCAGTGATCTGTAAAGGTATATTGATTACAGATTAAAATGGAATAAGCCGATTATAGTATAAATAAGGAAATTATGTGATATTTTTAGCCGCTAATCTTTTTAGTGATATTTTACAAAAAGTAAAAAAGAGTAAGACAGATGTGACTATTTTTAGCCCATATGTAAAAATATCGGTACTTAAAGAATTATTAGGTTTTCAAAGCTCACGTCTTAAAAGATCTATAGTCATAAATCTCTCTGTGCAGAATATAGTAAATGGTTCGATCGATCTTGAAGTGTTAGAATACTGTATTAATAATAATATCAAAGTCTATGTGAACAATGATTTACATATGAAAGCATATATCTATGATATGGAATCTGCTCATATTGGTTCAGCAAATTGTACTAATTCAGGTCTAGGGACAAACGAAACACCAAACTTGGAATTACTTATATATACAAATGAGCTTCCACTTCACTTCCTCTATTATTGTAATCATATTATACACAAGTCCAGGCTTCTATCTTTGGATGATCTAAAAAGAATATATCAGATCATTAATGACTTAGAAATTCCGAATACTAAGATTCAAGAAGTTGAGCTCATTTTAAAGAAGGATGAGCCTCTCAAAATCTTAGCATCTGAGTTACCACACACTAGTAATGTAGATTCTATTTTTTTCTATATAAAGAACGGTGAAATACATGAAGACGAAAGCTATATTTTACACGACATCTATATGTTTGATCTTCAGAATTTAAACGCTTCTAGTTTGAATGAATTCAAGAAGAAGCTAGAATTTAGGCTTTTTGAACATCCATTCCTAAAAATGATATTTGATTCTTTTAATGAATCTATAAATTTTGGTATGATTCGAAGGCTTCTTGAAAAAAAATGTGAGGATGATCCTAGACCATCGAGAATTGATGTTAACGTTTTGATAAACAACCTAATTAACTGGATAGAATCTTTTGACAGTGAAAATTATGAAGTTATTCAACCCAATCATACTAAAATATTAAGGAAGAAATAACATGGAGAAAATCGACATATATTTACGTGTTTGGTCTCTGTTACGCGTTTTTTTCTATTTGGAAAATAAAAGAACAGCTAAATCTATAATGCGGTTCAAAGAGATATTAAAACGTTGGAATCTAGGAGAAGATGCTTACGAAATCGGATTCTTTGGAGAAGAGCCTTTTGAAAGAAGTTTAGAAGCAACCTATAAGGAAGTGAATGCTTTTTCACAGGATCTTTTGATTGGGATGGATGAAGTTGTTTTAACTGTTTTGTTCTCAGATTTATGTGACGTTATATATTCTGATGGAGAAATTGGAGAACATGAAAAAGAACTTTTGAACATCCTGAAGAACAATTGGAAATCGGTACTAGATAAAGAGCTTGACTCTGTTTTAAAAATTCAGCCAGGAGAAAACATATTGCCTCAGAATTCTCTTGTTGCTTTGGGGTACCTTTTTCTTATAACGATGAAGTCAGATGGGGTTATTGATAAATCAGAGATATCTAAGTTAAGGGCAAATTTAAAAGTATGGAATAATGAAAATGCAAGATTAATACTTGCTGCAATAAATATTGCGGAAAATGCTGTTGAGTCAAATGATATTCTAAAGATATTTGAGGAACAAAGCTACTTTAATGATGAGATTAAAAATCTAATAGTGCGTTGTTTAGAATATTTAAAGGAAAATGAATATGTTGGTGTTCGTAGAATCATGTACCAACAATTGATGGGCGTGATTTTGGCAGATAGCAAGATACATAATAACGAAAGATGGATAAGAGAAAAAATCAGAGAGATTTGGGATGATATCGAGGGATAGATGTATAAAAAATTAGAAGATTTACTTTTAAAATGCCCTTTTGAGCATCTTCAAAAAGCGCTAGGTGAAGAGATTATAAATCTTGCAGAATATATTAACGATGACTTGACGCCACGTAAGTTAGTTGGAGTTACTATAGGAGGATTTGGAAAATCGATTTTAGAATTAAAAGAAGTACGCTTTATTTTATTAATTAACAATTTGAAGAGTAACGAAATATTAGATTTAGGAAATAGTATTAAGTTGTCCGAGGCAGACCCCGCGAAAATGGCTTTGCTGATTGCTAGTATTCCATTTTCAGTTAACATCAAGACTAAAAAAATATTGGAGGCTCTTGGTTTAAGTGATGATTACATGCCAAAGTTAAAATCTTCAGTAGAGAGTGGGCAAGAAAAAATTTATAAAGATAAAAATAGTTTTCTCTATGAGCAGCTAGATTATCAGTATGACATAAGACGTAGATTGATTAGGCATTATAGACAAATTTCTGGTAGTCGTGCTCTTATTCATATGCCAACAGGGGCGGGAAAGACGAAAACTGCTATGCACATAGTTCAAGAGTTATGGCGTTATGATTACAATTCGACTGGATTCGTATTGTGGGTTGCTCACTCTGAAGAGCTATTAAGGCAAGCTACTGAGACCTTTAAAGATGTTTGGAGATTTCTTGGCCAGTTCGATGTAGAAATTATCAATCTTTGGGGAAAGTTCGACTTGCCGGAAGAACTACCTGAAAATGCAATTATTTTTGGTGGTATTCAAAAACTACAAGCAATTGCCAAGAGAAGTGGAACGGAGATTAGTAAAATTAGTGAGGGATTAAATCTTGTTATTGTAGATGAATGTCACAAAGCCCCAGCTTCTAAAACTTATGATCTATTATCAACCCTACTAAATAGTAAAAATGTATTTAATAAGTTTCCCAATCTCTTAGGTTTAACTGCTACCCCTGGAAGAGCAGGAGGTTATGATATTGAAGACGTTAAATTAAGACATTTATTCGAGAATATAAAAATAGGTATCAATATTGATTTAATGAATAATTATGATCCTGGCTTTGAACATGCTACAAATGCTATTGAGTTACTCCAAAGGAGAAATATTCTTTCTACTTTTTATCGAGATCCCATACATCTAAGTATGGATGATTTAAACTTATCACCCAGCGAGATAAATTCTTTGAAAAAATCATTAGCATCAGATGGTGAAAAAGAGATTTCTTCAGAGGTAATGAATAAAATTGCGAATAACAAAAAAAGAAATAAGTTGATAATTGATAAGCTTTTAGATTTGGAAAAAAATGGAGTTAAAACTATATTTTTTGCTTGTAATGTCAATCATGCAAAAATGATTACTGCTGCTTTATATTTAAACAAGGTCAAGGCTGGTTTAGTTCTTGGTGAAACAAACTCTGTAGAAAGAGAAGATGTTATTTCTGCATTTAAAGACAACGAATCAGATATGAAAATTTTGATTAATGTAGGAGTACTTACTACTGGCTTTGATAGCCCTAATATTGACTGTGTTTTCATTGCTCGTCCTGTCTCTTCAGTTATTTTATACAGTCAAATGATTGGCCGGGGAATTAGAGGAAAACTGATGGGAGGAAAACCTGTATGTAAGCTAATTGATGTTATAGATAATATAAACTTTGGTGATGAAAAATGGGCATTTAATTATTTTGATTCATATTGGAAAATTTAAAGGAAGGATTTATGTCGAATATAATAAATATTAAGAACTATACTGATGCTTTAAGAAACACCGGTTATCGAAATGTGGAGAGTGCTATCGCTGAAATTGTTGATAATAGTCTAGAGGCTGACGCATCAGATGTTCTCATTGTTTGCTCCTTAGATTCTTCGAGTGGTAGAAGAGGGGTAGAGGAAATTGCTATTCTAGACAATGGCATAGGAATGGATATAGAGACGTTAGAGAAATGCCTTGTTATCGGAGAAAGTACTAGAAGAAGTCGAAAAGGAATGGGACGATTTGGGGTTGGATTACCACAAGCCTCGCTTCATGTTTCTCCTCGAGTAGAAGTATATTCATGGCAAAAATGTGGAGACATACGACTTGTATATTTAGATATTGAAGCTATTAAATCGGGAAAACAAGAGAATGTTGGCTATGAAGATTTAGCTGAGATTCCAGCAAAGTATAGAAAATATATGACCAACTTTAATTTTAAAGGGAAAAAAATGGACTTCTCTGAGTCTGGTACCCTCGTTATCTGGAAAAACTGTGATAGGTTAAGGCCTAGAACTGTTGCTCCATTATTCGATAGGTTTAAGTTTTTACTGGGAAGGAAATTTAGATATTTTGTTCATGAGGGTAAGCACAATATTGGCCTAACAGTCTGTGAATCATCAGAATATGATGAGTTATTAAAGCCTAATGATCCTCTGTGTATAATGAATGATAATATGATCTTAGGTGATTTAAACGATCCCAAGCAAATAAGAGGTGATGGTGAACCAATTTTTGAGTATTGGGAAAACGGTGATGTTTGCGGAGAAGTAAATTTGAAAATTCCTTATCTAGACAAAGGGGGCAATAAAAAAAATGGCACAGTGACAGTAAAGTTTAGTTGGGCGAAGTCTGACTTTCACCAAGCAGGCGGAGAGAGTCAAATTGGTAAATTTATCAAAAAAAATGTTGGTGTTTCAATTGTAAGAGCAGGGAGAGAAATTGATTTCGGAAAATTTGATTTCTTTTCTGATGTAAATGAACCACAACATCGCTGGTGGGGGTGTGAGGTGAGTTTTGAGCCGGAGCTAGATGAAGTTTTTGGTGTTGCAAATAATAAACAGCAAGTAGAATTATTTGAACTTGATGGTGATGATTATATTGACGAAGAGATTAAACCCGTATGGTTTACTTTGAATGACTTAATTAATAAGGAAATTTCAAACATTTTTAAAGCTTTGAAAGCGAGAAAGAAAGGAACAAGGGCAGCTGTCAAAAAGACTACTGAAGAGCAAATTGTTGCAAATGTAGAAAAAGATAATAATACAACAACGGCTTCAAGTCACTTCAAAAAAGAAACTTCCACTGAGGACTTATTAAAATTAGCAAAAGAAAATTTAGTAGATAATGGGATACCTGACCCAAGTGAAGAAGAGCTAAAAGAGGCTTTGTCTGTCCCTGTAAAAATTCAGTATAAAGATCTTGGGGACAATTCTACCTTTATAGAAGTTAATAGTAAAATGGGAAACACTTGGCTTACCATAAATACGGGTTCAATTTTTTATCGTGATCTTTATTCTAAACTAGAGAACTATGATGAATCAGTTAAAAGAGCATTAAATTTAATACTTATGGCTTATGCAAGAGCAGAGGATGAAGCTTACAATAATAAAACATTGTATGAATCATTCCATGACGTGAGAGAGCAATGGGGAATCAAGTTGAGAAAATACTTAAAAACTGATTATCAAGCTTAAAATGGAGTTTAGATGACAACAAAATATGATAAATTTAAAATTAAAGACCTAATTGTTGAAACGCTAAATGAAAAAATTGTTTTACCAAATTTTCAACGTGACTTTATCTGGAAGGTAGAACCACAACAGAAGAAATTAATTGCATCAGTGATTCTCAAAATGCCAATAGGAAACTGGTTGTTTTTAATGGGAGAAAAGAAGTCATTTAGCTTTAGAACTGTTGGACAATCAGATTCTAGATTTGAAAATTCGAATACAGAAGAGGTTAAATTCCTCTTAGATGGTCAACAAAGATTGAGTACTATCTGCTCCTGTTTCTCAGATTTGTATTTGGAGGGGAAGGGATCTGAGGATGGAGAGTGGGAACTAATTCATGAAAAGACATTTTTAGGTCTTAGAAATAGATGGTTTCTAACTCTACATAATAAGAATAATGAAAATTTACAGGAATTTGGGCTACAAAGTTTTAACTTTAATGATTTAAATGGAATGGAGCCTTTTGATTTATTCGATAATTTAGAAGTATTAAAGGTGAATAATAAAAATAAAAACAAAGCCGGTCATCCGTCATTGGGAAATGACTACCCTGGAGAAGCAGGCGAAAAACTTGTAAAATATTGTGTTGAAAATTACAAGTTCCCGCTTTATTTAGTTAACGGTCAACATGATTTTCTAAAAAATAGAATAATTGATGGCATTGCAGACAGGCGCTTCAATGAAATGAAAGATTCGGACTATGCGTGGAAAAAAAAAGAAGCATTTATTTCGATTATGAAGAATACTCGTGTTGTATCCCCAAAAGAGGTTGATAAGGTTCTCGAAGACAGGGATGTTTTTATAAAAAAGCTTAAAGGTTTAAGTGATGTATGGGCAGATAAACTTAAAAACTACTTTAAAGAAATTATGATTGAAGAGGTCCCGGTTACTCTTTTACCCATTACCGAAATCGAAAGAGCAGCTTCAATTTTTGATACAATGAATACCGCAGGAACCCCATTAAGTACTTTTGACTTATTTTCTGCAAAATGGGCAAAATCATCCGAATCAACTCTTGGTGAGAATATTCGGCAAAGTCTTGAGAAGCTCGAAGAAGAGGCAATACCAAGTTTCTTTTTGAAGGATTTGCAGAGTAAAAAGAAGCTCACTTTTGACAAAATGAACTTAACTTCATCTGATGATAGTCGCTCACTTGAAAAGGTTATTAAAGATCAGTTTCTTAATTTATTATCTTTAAATAATACGAGGGCTGAGAATTTAGAAAATAATGAATACAAGAGAAACGAACTTGAGGCAATTAAGAGAACAACAATACTACAGCTTAATACATCTCAAATTGATAAGGTTTACAAATGCACAATTCAAGGGCTCTATCGTGCTAACTTATTTTGCTTTTATAGGTTAGGCATTGGTGGAATAATAAACTTGCCATATACATTAATGATTCTACCAATTGCTATCCTATTAGCTGAAGATAAAAATTGGAATTCAGAAAAAATTGTTGCAAGAGTTGAATTATGGTATTGGGTTTCTATATTCAGTGGACATTACAGAGATTCTCAAAATAGGAAAGCGATTGAAGATATAGAACATTTGCAAAAATATTCTAGTGGCGACGTTAAAAATTTTGAAAAGAGAAGAGAGGATATATTTAAAAATAATGGTTATTCAAAATTAGAGAACTTCTTACCATTTGATGAAAAAACTGGAATGCGAGAAATGGATTTAGATTCATGTCCTGGAGCAATAGTTAGCTCCTTCCTAGCGTTTCAATTGAGAAAAACACCTCGATTCATTATAAAGAATACTAAAAAAATGAATATAATTGATACGATTGACGATAAACTAGAGAAACACCATTTAATACCTCTGGGCTCTACAGTTGACAAGTTCACAAGCAGTACCTCAAGCCTAAGAAAAGATAAAAATAATATTTTAAATTCAGTTCTAAACTTAGCATATGTTACGAGCTCAGAAAATCGATCCATTAGCGATATGAAAATTAACGAATACATAAAAATAGATAATTTTCCTTTATCAGATTACTACTTACAGGACAAAATTTTTAAAACTGAGGACTGGAAATCTAAGCCTACAATATATCAAGCATTAAAATCTAGATTTCATGCATTTGAAGATGCAGTGAATAAACATTTAGTCGACTTAGAGAATACCATTGATTGATTTTTAAAACTTTACTTTCCCCAAAATTTACCCCAAAATTACCCTAGAAAACACAACACACTCTAGGGTAATTTTGCAACATGTTACATCCACTTTCTGAAAGGCAACAAGAAACGCTTAGGATAATTCACGATCACATTTGTGAAAAAAACTATCCTCCAACGATTCCAGAGATTCAAGAATACTTAAAAATAAGTAATCCTGGAGCTGTTCACAAGTGCTTCATCGCACTAGAAAAAAAAGGTTACATAATAAGACATAAAGGAATGCATAGAGGCCTAGACTTGACACAAGAGGCCAGGGAGTTATTGCAATGAGATTTGGAGCACACCAAACTTTCCATTTAAGAGATAGCTGGTTACTTAAAGGCTATGACGCAGTAGTAGCTGACGAAAAAATCTTTAAAAGTAATAACTCAGTTGAGACGCTTGGCGTTGGTAAAAATATGGTTGAGGCCATAGAATATTGGATGACTGCTTTAAGTCTTTTAATTAAAGATGATAGCAAGTATTATTTAACAGAAATTGCTCAAGAAATTTTTACTAATGATCAATTCTTAGAACTTGATGGATCTCTACTTACTCTTCACTACCTTTTAGCGTGTAATGTAGAAAATGCAACCTCATTTCATTGGTTCTTTAATAAGTTTGCTGCTACTGAATTTGATACAGAGTCACTACAAGTATACTTAGAAACTTACGTACAATCATTAGAAAAGAAAATTAATCCAAATACTCTAAAAAAAGATATCAGTTGTATTCTTAGGATGTATAAGGAGCCTATCTATAAGGATAAGGTTAATCCGGAAACTGAAAATCCATCTCCCTTCGTAAAGTTTAATCTTGTTACGGAGGAGAATAAAAAACTTAAGAAAAACAAATTGAGAAAATCGGATATTCATCCATTGATTTTCGTTTATTTGACTTATTTGTTTTGGAACGATGTTCTTATGCAAGCAGAGTCATTTAATTTGAGTGAATTAGTTAATAAAGAACTCTCTCCAGGACTTATCATGGGATTCTCTGAAGATGATGTCGTACAAATTATTGAAGAGATAGAACGACTCTACGGAGATAAATATATGACATACTCACGTACTGGTGGATATTTTATTTTAAACTTAAAATCAAAAACAGCAGCAAAATCATTGGAAAATTATTACCAAGAATTTACTACAAGGTTAGGATACTAAGATGTCTCAAACTTCATTATTCAATACAGATGTAATCAAACTAGCATCTAGCTTTAATAGATCTACTAATCTTGAATTAGATTATAAAAGTGGAAACAAGTTAAGCGATATTTTTATAACACCAAAATTCTCATTAGGCATGACTGAAATTCTTGGTTCAATTAGTGAGGAAAACTCGAATCAACGTGTTAGAGTTCTTTCTGGTTCTCCAGGTCTTGGTAAATCGACATTTGCTCTATTAATGTCAGCAATCGTTTCGAAGAAAAATCCACGTGTTGTAAAAAAAATGATTGAGGCAGCCGCTGATTCAGAACTGCTAAATTTATATAACGATTTTCAAAAAAGTAAGAATACAAAATTAGTGCCTGTTTTCTTAAATGGTTACCTTGGAAATATCGAAGACGCATTTATTGAAAAGTTGAAAGATGCTTTCCAGGATGTCGAATTAGAAAGTGAATTATCTAAAGTCCTTCAAAAGTCTTCAAAGAAATATTGGGCCATAGTAGACAAATGGAATAAAGATTATCCAGAGATCTATGAAAGTTACTTAAGTGAAGTTGCGGTTGAATGTGATTCTGTTGATGAGTTCCAAAAATCTCTGAGAAAAGGTCATGTATCAGCACGTGAAATATTTGAAAGAATTTATTCAAAAGTAACAGGTGGTGGATCTCTAGCACTTAAGGCTAATAACGATGTTGTTTCAATTTATAAAGAAGCAATTACACTATTACAAAGTAATGGATATAATGGAATCTTTGTTGTTTATGATGAGTTTGGAAAATATCTTGAAAGAGGTATTCACAACCCATCTGCACTTAATATTCAATTCCTCCAAGATTTTGCAGAGTTTTGTGACAGATCTGGTCAGGCACAATGTCACTTAACTTTAATAACTCACTTGTCAGTGTCTCAGTATGCCAATCAACTACCAATAAATATCCAGAAGGAGTGGGCAAAGATTGAGGGACGTTTTCACGAGACGTCTTTTTATGATAGAGGGACAACTAGTATGGATATGATTTCTCATGTTTTTGAGAAAAATATTTATGTTGGTGATAAGAATCTTGCAAAAAAAGTTGAAAAATTTAATAAATCATTTTGTGATTCAATGAAAGGGAACGGATTAACAGGTATTGTTGATCGAAAAAATTCAGTTGAAGCACTTACTAAGTGTTATCCACTACACCCTGTTACATTAGCGTTTCTTCCTCTACTTTCCCAGAGAGTTGCTCAGAATGAAAGAACTCTTTATACATTTCTAACTCGAGATGAAGAGTTTGGCTTAAAAAGATTCTTAGATAATGGATTAAGCGAAAAAGATTTAATGTTTTTGATGCCATTAGACCTGTATAACTATTTCTCATCTTTAATTGCTAAAGATGTCGGAGTCGGTGGTTCATATAAGGTAAGCTTAATTGTTGAAGAAGCCTTTGGAAAAATACCTAAAGAAGACATCGTTGCTAAACAAATAGTTTCACTCATTGCACTGTCTTCTATCGTTAAAAATTACAATTTTGCGCCACTTAATGAAAGTTTTATAGTGACTTCTTTTTCCGGAATTTATGAAGAATCGGAAGTTAAAAAGGCAATTAAAACACTGCTAGATAAGAAAGTGTTTTTATATAATAAAATATTAAAACAGTACGAATTACAACAAGGTTCAAGTATTGATATCGATGAAGAAATCAATAAATTTAGAGAAATTAAATTAACTAGTAAGGATCTCGTTTCTAGAGTCAAAAATTATTATAAGACAGATTTTATCACACCTAAAAGATATAACTACCAAAATAGTATCACACGCTTTTGTGATACAGAGCTTATCTCTGTTGAAGAGCTGAAGGCCGGCAAATTCACTCGCAAGCCAGACTACTATAGAGAGGATGGATTACTATATTACGTAGTTCCTTTCGATCAAGATGAATTAGAGTTAGCAAGAAGAATTGTTAGAGAAAACAAAGACGAATTAGTGATCTTTGTTCTTCCAAAGACCTTCGTTGAGTGTAAGAGAGATATTGAAGAGCTTAATGCTATCAATGCACTTTTTGGAAACAAAGATGTGATGAATTCGGGTCCTTTGGTGCGTAAAGAACTTGATCGCCATAAGGTGATAACTATCCAAGCAATAAGATCAGTACTTGATCCTTTGATTGGTAAGTTTTCGCTTGATGCAGAAGTTTTCTATTCTAAAGAAAGTATGCGTGTTGGTATAAATTCATATGCGGAACTTTTAATTAAAGTAGGTGAAGTATTTAATTTAGAGTATACCTCATTTGTTCCTTTCAATAACGAAATGATTAATCGTCATAAAGTTTCAGGTAATATCTCTCTTGCTAGAAAACAAATTATAGATCGTCTTTCGAGTCACCCAGAAGAAAAAAACTTAGGAATGGAAGGAAACGGCCCCGAGGTAACAATCTATAAATCTCTTGTTAGCAATTATGGTGTTAATTATAAATCTGACGAGAAAAAATTTACGATTAAAAAGAACAATAAGTTTGCATCACTTCTTTCTGAGTATAAAGAAATTCTTGCAAGCTATCCGAAAGGACTTGTTGTTCAAAAATTGTATGATACTTTGGTTGCCCCTCCGTACGGTCTAAGAAAATCAATAATTCCTTTATATTTATCAATTTTTGATAAGGTTCTTGAGCATCCTGTAAATCACTATTTTGATAATGAATATATTCCTCGTCCAGATGGTGATCATTATGATCTGATGTTAAAGCACCCTAAGAATTGCTTCGTAAAGTACACTGAAATCTCTAAGGCGAAATCTGACTATCTTGCTCAATTAGCAAAGGTCTTTGAAGACAAGACAGATTCTCCAACTGTGAGTAGTGTTATTGAAGCAATATTCAAATGGAAGAAATCTGTTCCTGATTATACTAAAAATAGTGGAAAGCTATCCGTTGAGGAAAAAAAGCTATTAATTTTTATTGAATCTGCTAAAGAGCCTGATAGATTGGTATTCGAAAACTTACCAGATATTTTCAATATTGAACCTATATCAAAGAATACAAGTATCGAGGATATAGAACTTATATCTTCTCAATTGATAAAGATAAAGAAGAAAGTATTTGGAGTTTATCCAGAGTTAATTGCTGACCTTCACAAGTTGCTAATTGAATCACTTCAGTTCTTACAAATTAATTGTTTAAACATAAAGCCTATTTCTTATAAAAAAGGAATGAGCCTAGCTAAGGAGTATCAGGATAATTTAGCACTGCTACCCGAAGAAATTCGTTCTTATCCATTTAATTCGTTAACTGCAAAATTCCTTGGACGATTAAAGTCTTTTGATTCCACAAAGCATTCTCAATATTTTGTAGAAACAATCGCTGATGCTTTAACCGAATCTAATCCACGCTATTGGGCCGAGAAAGGGAAGTCTTTATTTGAGACTAACCTTATTAAATGTAATAATGAGATAGAGATGGTTACAGAGTTACTTGACTCTGAATTTAGTGGGCAATCTGTGGTCGCCTTTATTAACAAACAGAGTGGAGATAAAGAGTACTTACGACTTGGAGTTTATACTGATTCTGGAGAAAATGAGATTAAAGATAGTATCGAAAAGCTACTGTCCTCTTTGAATCCAAAATCTCGTAATAACTTACTTCTATCATTGTTAAAGCCAATTGAAGAAAATAGCCAATCTGTTGAGATTAAGAATGTAAAAGGAAAATACATTGAGTAATATATTTGATTTGAAAAACTTTTCATATGATCCTAGTCGCAGGCAAATCTGCCCTTTATCTGGAGGGAAAGATTCTACGGCTTTAGCAATTTTACTTAAGGGAAAAATTCCAAACCTTGAGTATGTTTTTACAGACACAGGAGCAGAGCTTCCCGAAGCATATGAATATTTAGATAAGCTTGAAGCATTTCTTGGGCAGCCTATTGTTAGGCTTAACTCAGATAAGACATTTGATTTTTTATTACAGAAACATGGTAATTATTTACCTTCAGCACGAGCCCGTTGGTGTACAGCTGAGATGAAAATTAAATCGTATGAGCGTTATATAGGTGATGACTTAATTGAGTCTTACGTTGGAATTAGGGCCGATGAAAATAGAGAAGGTTATATCTCTGATAAGCCAAACATTTCACCGCGATACCCATTTAAGGAATATGGTATTGACCTTGCTGGTGTAAATCAGATTCTTGAAGACTCTGGAATTGGGATGCCTAAGTATTATGAATGGCGTTCTCGTTCTGGCTGTTACTTTTGTTTTTTTCAAAGGCAAATTGAGTGGGTTGGTCTGAAAGAAAGACATCCTGATTTGTTTGAAAAAGCAAAAGAATATGAGAAGCGCGGATATGTTGGGGAAGGTCGAAACTTCACATGGGTTAATGGAACCTCTCTTGAAGAAATGGAAGCTCGCTCTGAAGAAATAAAGCAAAAGCATGAAGAAAAAATGGAGAAGGCTAGAATTAAGGCCTGTGGAAAAAAAGATTTATCGGATATCTTCACTGATGTCGTAAATGATGATGACGGAGAAGATGCCTGCTTAATCTGTGACTTATAACTTTTTTAACTGATGACCTTTAATTATAAACCCTTCTTCCTGTAGGAACTTTTCCCAGTTTAGACGAGTTCCTATATGATTGTGTCCTAGAAGGCCAAACTTCTCTTCTTTCAAAGTCAATTTCTTGAATTTATCAAATAATGGGTAGTCTTCATCTATAAATGTATCTTTTCTGTGTAGTATTGGTGGATTTTCTCTCTGTCTAAATTCCCAGAATTTTACATTGTTTTTTGGGATATCCATTACAAGAGTATAAAGAAGAGCTGGATGAGCAATACTATCAAAATCTTCGTATACAAGAAAAGAAACTTTGTCTTTTAATTTATTTATCTTTAACAAATTACATTCATCGATATCTCCAACTAGCTTTTTTGCAATACCTACTTTAACTTGGATAGGAGCTGGAAGCTTATTGATTAGAGATGGATGTATATAAAATGCATCAGGTAGCTGTTTCCCAAGATTACAGGCTCTGAATGATTTTTGCATTACAGTTTGATTACCAATTGAGAAAAGAAGATTTTCTGCTTCTCTTTTGCAGTTTGAGTACGTACCCAAAAATTCTTTAATATCTAAAACCATATTTTCTGGTAAGTCAGATTGTTTCGGGAAGCCTTTCCTGTCAAATTTTCTAAGTGCAAAAAATACAAGTAAGTCAGTGACTCTAGACTGTCGTATTTGTTCTAATCTATCTTGATCAATATTTTCAAGTAATAAGCTTTTGACCTTTGTCTTACTTTTGAACTCTCTGATTAATTCTTTATAAGAGGAGCTTTCTAGATCAGTAGGTAGTCTACCGTGGTTAAATAGAAACGAAATAGTCTCTTCGAAAAATGGGGACTCTTTTATAAGTTCTTCTAATTTTGGTTTGAATACTTTGACTCTAGTTCTTTCTTTAGAAATGGGGTCAATTCTTGTGTAGTCGAGAATTACTGGACGCTTATATCTAGATTGCAAATAATTTAACTTATCTTGTTCATATCTAAAAATGAAAAAGATTCCCGGAGCGATAGCTATTGCATCTTTATCCAATAATGATTCTAAGTAATTTTTAATTTCTTCTTGTTCATAGTATTTTTGAAATGTTCCTCGAGAAGAGAGGACACCATCCCCAAGACTAATGCCTTCGTAACCCTGTTGAATTTTAGTCATAACTGAGACACAAAGGAGTTTATTCGCTAGTGAATATGCTGTTTTGAGAGTCTCTGATCTTTCATTCGGTTTTTCTATGACATTGAGTACAAAACCAAGATTTACAATATCTGATTTTATATGCTGAGAATCTGGTCGATAATACGGATCATAGCCTTGAATTTTGGAGAAACCATTCTTTGCAAGAATTGTTAAGTCCTGTCCGTGGCCACAACCATAATCAAAAAAGCTAGATTCTTGAGTTAGTAAATTACTCTCTAGCAAGAGGGAGACTGGTCTTGAAACCTTATTTCTTTTTATTGCTGTCTTGTGTCGTTCAATATTTATATCTATCACATTACATTTTATATACGAAATGTTACGATTTACCAAGATACTAAGGAGAATCATACGTGATTTATTTAGATTATAATGCTACTGCGCCATATAGTGATTCTGTAAAAAAATATATACAGGATGGAATGATAAACGATTGGGCAAATCCTTCATCTGAACATGACTTTGGTTTTGAACTTATGAACAAAGTTAAGGACTCTCGTCGTTATATTGCAGACTTTTTTGGAGTGAGTAGTAGATCCATATTTTTTACAAGTGGAGCAACCGAAAGTATAAATTCTGTTTTATCATTTTCAAATTTAACCAAAAACAATGTAAGAACAATTATATCTTCTAAACTTGAGCATCATGCAACTTTAGATACGTTGAAACGTTTAGAGAAATCTGGTTTTAATGTTTTGAATGTGAGTAGTAACCAATCTGGTCAGCTTGATATCAACGAATTAGAGGACTTTTTAAAAAAAGAGAAAAACGCTCTCGTTTCTTTATTGTATGTTAATAATGAAACAGGGGTGATTTCAGATATTCCACAAATATCTCGTTTATGTAAAAAATATGATGCTTTAATTCATATCGATGCGGTACAAGCTCTTGGAAAAATGAACTTCAATCTCGAAGATTTAGAAGTTGATTTTGCTAGTTTTGCTGGTCATAAAATTGGTGCATTAAAAGGAGTTGGATTACTCTATATAAAGTCTCCAAAGACTTATGAACCCTTGATGACTGGAGGAGGTCAGGAAGGAGGTGTGAGGCCAGGAACTTACAATTATCCGGGAATAAAAAGCTTCGAGCTCGCTCTGAGAGATATTAATCCTGAGACAATTGAGTCGATTTGTAATTTACGTGCAGATTTTGAAAAACAAATTGTAAGTAATACTTCCTTTGCAATTAACTGTGTCGGTGTACCAAGAGTTGCAAACACTACTAATATTTATTTGAATGGTCACGATTCTCGTGCTGTTTTATTAAACCTAAGTAGAAAGAATATTATGGTGAGCTCCGGGAGCGCATGCTCTTCTGGGAGCTTCGAGCCAAGTCATGTTATTAGAAATCTGGGTTTTGATAAAGAGTATGCTTCTTCGTGTCTTCGAGTTTCCATCGGTGGGAAGACTACTCGTGAAGAGCTTGCATCCTTCTTAAATGAACTTTTAGTTATTACTTCTTCATTATCTGATTAGATATTTTTAGTAATTCCTCAATAGTATGATTTTTATATTCAAAATAGACTTCAATAGATATTTTTGTAGGTCTATTTGTATCAATCTTTTTAAATTCATATACTTTTGAGTTTAATTGACAATCATCAATATTAAGAAATTTAAGAATTTCTTTCCTTAAACTAAGATCATTAATTCTAAACACTAAAAATGCTAGAAGAGTGTTATTTTTGTTCCAGTTCAAGGCCCCCTCCTGTTCAATAGAAAATATATGTTCGAAAAAGCTCTTTTCACCTATCGATATAGTACATGATTTTAACGACTAGGAATATTTCTTATGTTTAACAATGGTGCTCTCTGGATAGAAATTTTCTCAATAATTTATGAAAGCAAATAATTACTTTGATAATGAAAATAAACTCTTCATCAGAGTTAAGATAAATTAATTTTCTGGCAATCTTTTTAATTTAATTAGTTGATTTACTTTTAAATCTATAGATCATAACTTAAATTATATTAATGATAAACTATTACGACGAAAACTTTCAAAGCTTTATTGATACAACTTTAAATATCGATATGATATCCCTTTATATACCTTTCTGTGAACATCTCAGGGCGAATGCACGCATTCTAGATATTGGCTGTGGTCCAGGTCGTGACCTGAAGTATTTTAAGGAGCAAGGCTATGATGCTCAAGGAGTGGAACCGAGTAATAAATTAGCGGTTTTTGCCCGTGAGCATAGTAATTGTATAGTTCATGAAGGACTTTTGCAGGAAGTTGAGATTACTGGTAAGTTCGATGGAATTTGGGCATGCGCTTCTCTTCTTCATGTACCTAGAAATGAGTTAACTTCTGTATTTGAAAAAATCGAATGTTTAATGAATAGTGACGCAGTTTTTTATTGTTCATTCAAATATGGTGAATTTGAAGGTGAGAGAAATGGACGCTTCTTCAATGATCAAACTCTCGAATCAATACATGAATTTCTACCCAAAAATCTTGAAATTAAAAAGTCTTGGATTACTGAAGATAAGCGACCTGATCGCGATGAACGTTGGTTGAATTTACTATTAAAGCATAAATGAAACTAACTTTCTTCTCCGACACTCACACCAAGCACAGCGAAGTTCCCATTGGTTCAGGAGACATTCTCTTTCACTGCGGTGATATCACTCGAAGAGGTGACTTAAAAGAGCTTACAGACTTTGCAAGCTTCATGGCCACTTTGAATTTTAAGCATAAAATTGTCATTGCAGGAAACCATGACTTCTGTTTTGAAGATAATCGTAGAGATGAGGCGGAAAGAATATTAAGGGATCATGGAATCACTTACCTCAATGATAGTGGAATTGAAATCAACGGTCTCAAAATTTGGGGCTCTCCAATTCAACCCGAATTTTTTAATTGGGCCTTTAACAGAGATAGAGGCGAAGATATCAAAAAGCATTGGGATCTCATTCCTGCTGACACTGATATTTTAATTACGCATGGACCACCGTATGGGATCTCTGATCTGTGCGCTCATGGAGAGCGAGTGGGATGCCATGATCTTCTCATGAGACTCAGTGAACTACGCAATCTTAAGATTCACGCCTTTGGCCATATCCATGAAGGTTACGGACTGACTTCTATTGATGGCGTTAAATACATCAATGCTTGTAGCCTCGATGAGAAATACCAGTATGCTAACGGGCCAATTACTGTAGTTTTGTAGCTTCGTAGAATACGTGAAGCCAAGTTAAGAAATCTTGATTTAGATAAGATGACACTTCCTCCGATAAAGACTTAATCGCACATTCGGAGAAATGCTTTGAAAAGACTTTTGTTGAAGTTGTCAGTTTGTTTAATGTTTACATGTCTGTCTCATTCTTATGAGGCGAATATGTTCTCTATGGGGGAAAATTATGAGGTCTGTACTATTGCAAATTCAGATATCTGTCAGGGAGAAAATTGCAAATTTAAACATTATATAAATCCCAAATGTATCGAGGGGCAACGTAATATCGGTAAAGATCACTTTACCGTTTCTCAAAAATCGAAGCCTAGGCAGGTCTCATTTCGAAAATTAAAATCAATTAATGGCAATAAATATATCGAAACTAATTCAGGTGAAGAAGTTATTATAGGTTTTGATTTTTTAAATGATTATCCTGAAGAAAAACGTCCGCATTTTTCTAATGGGAATCGGGAGACTATTTCAATCCCTTATCCTAAGCTCAAATATTTTAAAAATGACAAGTATCCTGTTGCGTATTTATCAATAGAAGGAATGATGACTGTGGAAGAAATACCTTATTTTGATAAACCCGATGGAGCGAAAATAGATATTTTAAGCTTTTCGACTAACATAGGAGATGATTGCCATAATCAAAATATTATTAGCTTTATCGATATGGACACATTTCCTTACGGCTATAAGTGTTGGAAAACATTTATTAAAGTATATGAAGTTCAAAATGATCTCTGGTTTAAAATCAAATTGCTTGATGGAAAGTTTGCTTGGATCAAGCGTGATCCTGCAATAGTTCACTTATCGTCGCTAATAAATATGAAAAATTATGCTATTGTCACAGCCGATAAAAAAATATTTAGGGATAAGAAAAATCGTTTGATTTCACTCGGTAATGCTGATGTAAACCTTATTGATTACCGTTTTAGGAAAGGAAAATTAGAATATCAAGTAAAAGTAACAGTGCCGGGCTGTGGTGGTAATTATGATGAGAAGGCAATTAAAGCCTATGATACAGGATGGATAAGATATGAGGATTTTCTCACTCTTTGGCAACCCAATAGTTGCTAGAAGAGCCCTCAATAAACTGCCCCTAAACTGCTCCATTTAAATGGGGACAGAATTTCTGATTACTCAATAATTACTTCGCGATAGATAAAGTTATTTCTGGCGGTTCGAATAATAAGACAGTAAATATTTAATATAGCAGGGAAATTTCTAAAGTTGTCCCCATTTAAATGGAGCAGTTTAAGGCTTGTATATCACTGAAAATAGGGGATATTCCCAAAAAGAATACATTTAATTGCAAGAACTTACGATAAGAGCATATGCAATTTATCAAACTTCGATACTTCTTCCAACTAATACTTCTTCTGGTATTAAGCTTCGATAGTATCAATTATAGCGCACACAGAAAAATCAGTTCTACTTACTCCACGCGCCCGATAACTGATATTTCTTGTCGTGAGGCCCTCGATCAATTCTTCGCACCAAATGTCGTTGAAGATAATGTCATTCTCTGGCACGAATTCAAATCCAATGAAGCAATAATTAATCCAAAATATTCAATGCATGAAGATTTTGAAAACCTCGCCGCTGATCCCGACCATAATTTTACGCAAACACATACGAGTCAACTTGAGGCGGTCAGTGGTATCTACGCACGAGAGAGGGGAGTCATCACTGCCAACATCATCAGAGGTCCTGAAGGCACAGAGTTTGTGGATGCTGATGGCATTTTTTGGGATGTTAAAACACCCGTCTCTCCTCAGATAAATGACCGCTGGGAATTTGATATTGATAATGTCGGAACTAGTATTAAAACTAAGCTTGAATCAAAGGATAATATAAATATCCTTGTGGATCTCTCCTATATGCGAGTTGATAATAGAGCACATTTGAGGTCTTGGATTGAAGCTAATATCTCAGAGAATTTTCAAAATCGAATCAAATTCATCAGCGTTCCTGATGCAATTATTGGCAACCATTAAACTGCTCCAGTTAAATGGGGACAGAAATCCCGAAAACGTAATAATATCTCTGCATTAAATTATTATTTTATGAGCTGTTAAAATATTTACAGGCCAAGCACTTAATATAACAGATAATAGTCTTAATATTATCCCCATTTAACTGGAGCAGTTTAAAGTATCTATATATTTTTTAATGTGCTATAGTGCATTAAGGATAAGGTTTTTCTTTTCGTTTCTTCATTTTTCTTTAAAAAGTCAAGTCGACAAACAATCGTAAAATTTAGTTCAAAATTTATTTTCCACAGGAACTTCCTGTGGGGCTGCTATATCGTACATTATTAATACGTACGACATAGTACTCAAATATATCAAAGGAGATAGTATGAGTAACAAAATGTATGTAGGAAATTTATCATTCAACACTGTAGAAGATTCATTAAGAGAAGTTTTCTCTCAATATGGAGAAGTCTTATCTTGTAGACTTATTATGGATAGAGACACTGGAAGAAGCAAGGGATTTGGTTTTGTAGAGATGGAAACATCGCAAGCTGCAATGACTGCTATTTCTAATCTTGATGGTAGCGACCTTGATGGTAGAAACTTAAAGGTTAATGAAGCTAAGCCACAGGAAAGTAGAGAGAGAAGCTTTGGTGGAAGTCGCTGGTAATTAGCATGCAGGCAAATTAAGTTTTGCCTTTTTTTTCGAATAGAAACTAGCTTAATGATAACGTAGCCTCAATAGAAAGTGATAGACAGTTCGTCTCTGATTCTTCGATGCCGATGATATCGTTTTGGGTAAAGAGGATGAGGGAGTAACATGGAACAAGTTGAAAGTATTATTGGTAAAAATATAATTAGTAGCAATGTTGGAATTGGGGAGATTGTGGGTATTACTACTCTTCAAGATGATGGAGAAGAGTTTTACAAAGTTTCTTTTCCAAAAAATAAATGCATTAATTATTTCTCAGTAAAAAACAATACTGGTTATAGAGTATTGGCCACGCCAAAAGTTATCAATAAAGCAATTATTCAATTCAAAACTAGTTTTGATCATATTGAATATGCGACTACTCAAGAAAAAATAAATATGCAAAAACAAATGTTGAAAGAGGTTAACGTGGTTAAGTTAGCGAAGTCTCTTTCAATATTAAATAGTGAGAAGACATTACACGCGCAATTAAGTAAGCCGTTTAATGATTCTCTATCTTCATTTATAGATGAGATTGCTTTTGTTTTAGGTGTTAAGCATGCTGATGCTTACTTAATGCTTGATTTAAAAGTACCGGCGAAAAAGAAAGCCTAATCTTAACATTACAAAAGATGATCGTATTGATCATTTGATATATCAGGAGAATTGATGAAAACAGGAACAGTAAAATTTTTTAGTGATGAGAAGGGTTTTGGATTTATTACACCAGATGGAAGTGGAGATGATATCTTTGTTCATGTTTCATCGGTAGAAAATGGAACATTAAATAAAGACGATAAGGTTACTTATGAAGTTGGCCAAGGGGCAAAAGGTCCTTGTGCAGTTCAAGTTAAGGCAAACTAAAAAAAATGCTGTCGTATACTTAATCTTAGTTACACGACAGCTTTATACACAAATCCGTCATGCTTATCGCATAAATCACTAGAAAAAGTTTGGTTTTTATTTTCTTCTCTCTTATTATGTTAGAGAACAAATTTTAATTCTCCTTAATTAATCGAGAGAAGAGGTGAGTGTGACTATTTTTATAACTTCCGTTATTTTTGGGTTGGTTTTACTTATTTGGAGTGCTGACAAGTTTGTCGATGGTGCATCAAATGTTGCCCGTCATTATGGAATGTCTCCACTTCTCATTGGAATGGTTATTATAGGTTTTGGAACATCAGCACCTGAGATGGTCGTTTCAGCACTTTCTTCGATGCAGGGAAATCCTGGAATTGCTCTTGGAAATGCCTATGGTTCAAATATTACTAATATTGCTCTAATTTTGGGAGTTACAAGTTTAATTGTCCCGATTACTGTTCATTCGCAAGTACTGCGTAAAGAGCTTCCAATTTTATTTATTATCACTTTAATTAGTATTGGTGCACTTATTGATTTTAATCTCTCAAGAGTTGATGCAGTTATTTTACTCCTGCTTTTTGTTGGAATCATGGGCTGGACAATTAGAGAGGGGATCAAAAATAGTAAAGATGCATTTGCCAAGGAGATGGACGTCGAATTAAAGGAGCATAAGGCCCCTCTTTCTCGATCATATTTCATGCTCATTGGTGGTTTGATTCTTCTTGTTGTTAGTTCCAGGCTCCTTGTTTACGGAGCAGTCGGCATTGCTCAAGCTCTGGGCGTTTCTGATATCATTGTTGGATTGACAGTCGTTGCTGTTGGTACCTCGTTACCAGAACTGGCCTCATCGGTCATTGCTGCGAGAAAAGGAGAACCTGATATTGCTCTTGGGAATGTTCTTGGGTCAAATCTCTTTAATACACTTGCTGTTGTTGGTATCTCGGGATCAATTCATCCTTTCGCAATAGAGAAAGAAATTTTCTACCGTGATATTGGTGTGATGACAGTACTCACTTTCTCTTTATTTATTTTTGGATCTTCTTTTAAAAAACAAGGAAAGATAACGAGGTTAGAAGGGGGGATTCTTCTCTCTTCTTATGTGGCCTACACTGTTTATTTAATTTCGACTGTGGCGAAATAATCAAAAGATGGCCGGAAATGGCAGAAGAAGGCTTAGTCCTTCTTCTTTAAATTTTTAATTGTCTCACATAGTTCGTCGATTTTAATCGGCTTTTGTACAAAATCGACCATTCCGGCTTCAATACATCTTTGCTTGTCTTCACTTAGAACGTTTGCAGTCATTGCAATTATTGTAGATGCACTCTTATTCCTTAATATTTGCTTTGTTGCTGTCACTCCATCCATGACAGGCATTTGCATATCCATAAATATAAGGGAGTACTCATTTTTAAGGGCCATCTCAACTGCAATTTTTCCGTTGTCTGCGATGTCACATGAATACCCAAGTTTTTTTAAAAACTTTTTGCAAGAGTTTGATTAATTCTATTATCTTCGACGACTAGGATATTATGTGGATATTCATGAGAAAAGTTTTCATAATTTATTTTACTGCTCTCTTCAATTAATTGATTTCCCTCTTCTACAGTTAGGAAAAAAGAGAATTTTGATCCCTTTTCTTTTTCGCTTTCAACTTTGATTTCTCCACCCATGAGTTGTGCAATCTTTAATGAGATCGAAAGTCCAAGGCCAGTTCCTCCATATTTTCTTGTGATTCCACTATCAACTTGTGAAAACTCTCTAAATAATTTTTCCTGCTCTGTTTTCGACATGCCAATACCATGATCTTCTATACTGAAGCATAGCTGAATATTATTTTCACTATCCATAATTCTTGAAATGATGAAATAAACATCTCCTCCTTCGTTGGAGAATTTGACAGCATTACTGAGTAAATTGATGAGTACTTGCTTTATCCTGATTGCATCTGAAAGTAAAATATTTGGAATTGTGTTATCTATCTCTGTATGTATTGTAATTCCGCGCTCTGATGCAATATTGGCAAGCAGATAAACCACGTCATCGATACTTTTCCTTAGATCAAAACTATATTTTTCAATCTCTAGTTTTCCTGATTCTATCTTTGAGTAATCAAGAATATCATTGAGAATTGTTAATAAACTATCTCCACATGATTTAATTGTTAGTAACATCTCCTTCTGTTCATTGTTTAAAGGAGTATCGCCTAGAAGGGAGACCATTCCGATAATACCATTCATCGGCGTTCGAATTTCATGGGACATGTTTGCGAGAAAAAGTGACTTTGCTTTTGCAAAATCTTCAGCACGGTCCTTTGCCTCAACAAGTAGGTTTTGATATTTTACTTCTTTAGTGTTATCCCAGTTCGTCCCAATCATCGCATACGGCTCCCCATTTTCGTATCTAAGGACAACGGCTTTCGCTCTGATGTATTTAGTCTTGTTCGTAGCTGTTTTTATGCGAAAGGTTGTATCAAAGTCTCTAATGCCATCTATCGCATCTTGGAGCTCTTTTTCGCCTTGCCGTTTATCATCAGGATGAAGACTCTTTTCCCATGCATCATAATGACCAGTGAAGTTATCCTTGTCGATTTCGTAGAGCTTGTACATTGAATTATCCCATACAAGGCTATTGTCTATCAAATTGTATCTCCAAAGAGCAACCCCAGTTCCATCGAGAATCAGTCGTGATTGAAGTTCTGTTAGATCTTTTTCTTTCTTTAGGTTTTGATGTCCTATAATCTCGCCGATTACTTCTAGAAAAGGTTTGAGTGAATTAAAAAATTCATTAGAGTATCCACTCTTACGGTTAGCAACACCCACCATCGCTACGAATTGATTATTGAAATAAATTGGAACACCAAGAAATGCATTGAGGGGTGGGTGTCCTTTTGGAAGGCCTGAAGAACTTGGATGCTTTGAGGGAGTGTTTGTTATTACCTCTTTTCCTGTTTTTATGACTTCCCCAAATAGGGTCGCTAGGTTTTTAAACACCAGTCCATTTTCTGCATTTTCTTGATAGAATTTTTTTGTCTCTTCATTCCAGGAGATATCAGTTATTGCAAATGTTTTTAAGAAAGGATTTGAATCTTGATCACGTAATATTTCACCGATGAAGCCATATTCACTTTGTGTGATTTTTAGAACCTCAGAGAGAAGAAAGTTATAAAATGTATTGCTATTTTTAATTTCTTTTGAAATTGCTATACTTGTATAGTCTATGTACTTTCTTCTAACTTCCGAAATTGATTTAGTGATTTCGTTACTAATAATCTCATTCGTGATATCAGTAAATGTTGCTATCGATGTTATACCTTGATCTGTTGTCAAAGGAAGTGCATTTATTTTCAACCATCTAGAATTGCTTTTTCCTGTTGATATTCCCATTATAACGTCATAAATAGGTTTGTTTTCCTTCAGGCAACGAATCGATGGATGCTCATCAGGCGGAAATAGTGAACCGTCGAGTTTAATTGATTTCCACCTTGGATCGTAAGAGTCAACTCCTTGGAGCTGCTCTTCTGTTAGTTCTAAAATATCAAGTGCACACTTATTGAACTGTATGATCTTTCCTTTTTCATTCTGGATGACTACACCATTAATCATATTATTCAATATTTCTTCAAAATGTTTACTTTGATTTATAACAACTTCTTGAGCTTTTCTTAATTCTAAAAGATTGATGACTTGCTTTGAAAGTGATTTTAGGGCGAGTTTTTGATGTTTCTTCAATGACTTTGCTTCACTGTCAATTACACACAAGGTTCCAATTCTAAAACCATCTGGTGTAATAAGTGGTGCTCCAGCATAAAATCTAACATGTGGTTCTTGAAGAAATAATGGGTTATCACAAAACCTTTCATCAAACTCAGCATCCTCGATAACAAAAATTTCATCAGACATAATAGCATGTCCACAGTATGATATATCCCTTGGAGTTTCTGGAGCATCAAGGCCATACTTAGATTTAAACCATTGTCTCGATTCATCGACGAGACTGATTAAAGAGATTTTCGTCTCACAGATAGCAGCTGCTGTATTTGTGATTTCATCAAAAACAGCCTCGGCTTCAGTATCAAGAATTTTGTATGACTCTAGTTTTTTAACTCTTTCACTGTCATTACTTGGAATTGGTGCTTTTTTCATTTTATATTATCTCTAGTTAGATCTATGAATGAGTAATAATCTTTTTGCGAATAAACTCGAGTTTTTTAATTTATTTTTAGTTAAGTATATTATCGGAACTCATGTCGATAAGATTAATTTAAGTGGTGCTAACTTTGGAGGTTTACTTTTTCCTGAAAAGCCTGAGGTGAAGAGTCGGATATTTGTAGGCATTACTTCACTGTCATTCATAATTTTTACATTTTAAATTTCATTCATTCATTTATTTAAAAGATCTCATTATCAATGTCATATTGAGTTGAAGTTAGTATTTTAACTTTATCTTTACAAACTTTTTTGAAAATATTTTCCATTTCTTCTGAAGATAATTTTTTAGGGAAAGGTATTGAGAAGTATGGGATTCCATTCGTGTTCAAATTTATACTTCTTTTTGCCCGAGCAAAGAGACCTAGGTCTTTTACGACTTCTTTTTTGAAGATAATGACTAAGTGTTTCTTTAGCTTTTGAGTTCCATCTAAATCTCTATCGATTAGAAAGTCGCAAATGATTACTTTATCGATCTGAGGCTACTGGTAAGTTGTTGACTCAGCGACTAGTCCTGCAGAGAGTTCGATAAAAGTGTCGCTTGCAGTCAGAATATTATCACCTGTTTTTGAATGAATGAGTTTCCTCGTTCTTGGAAATAGTCCTACTATTACGATTAGACCAGCAAGCGAGAAGAAAGTACCAAAATAGACCGAAACTTGTTCATTGACCTTTTCGTGTCCTACATAGATGAATATCAAACCCATTATAAGAAAAGCGAGACCAAGGAATAATTGGTATAGAATAACGCCCCATTTTTCTCTGAAGATAACAATTTGGTCAGAATATGTCTTAATTCTAACTTGCATAGGATTTATTATCAGAGAAAACCAACTTCTACTCAAGAACCTTTTTTGTATAAGTTAAAAAATATTGCTTTGGAAAATGGCAGTACATTTCTTCCTTGCACAAAATTCGCAATTTTGGACAGGCCAAAATTTTAAGCTTTTGCTACAATTTAATAATGGCAAAATTAGTACAAGAACACTTCCATAAAATGCAGCTCGCGAGAGCTAAGAAATTCATTAATTCAAATCTTGAGTACAAGTTAACTCTTGATGCTATCGCAAAATCTTCGGGAGCATCTAGTTATCACTTTATTCGCATTTTTTCCGCATACACAGGAGAGACTCCATTTGGCTATATTCGCCGAGAACGAATCGTAAAGTCTTTGAGGCTCCTCGAAAATGACTTAAGTATCACAGAAATTGCACAACAAGTTGGATTTGAAACTTCGAGCTCTTTTAATAAGGCATTCAAAAAAGAAGTTAAGATCTCTCCAAGTGATTTCCGCAATCTCGGACAGGCCAAGAGATCAGAAATATTTAATAATCTTCTTATGGGACCTAATCTAAAGGAGATTATTATGAATGTACAAATGGAACTAAAGCCGGAAATTATTACAAGATCAGAAACTGTAATATATGGCCACAAGGCACAGAATGACTCAATTAAAGATGCTGCTCAAATTGCATGGCAGGAGTTTTTACAAATTATTACAACAGTCAAAGAAGATCTCTCTCAGTCTGAATTTCTTGGAGTAGGGGATATGGTTAATGAAGAGTGCTCTTATAGTGCAGCGATTTCGCTACCAAGCAATGAAAATGCCGTTATACCAGGATTAGAAAGAGAGATTATCCCAGCATCAAAGTATGCTAAATTTTTATTAAAAGGTCCTTATGAAGGCATTTGGTATGCTTTTGATCAGGCGTTCAAATTTATCAACGAAGGTGATTTTGAAATTGGTGATGCTCCATCTTTAGAAGTATATCTTAATGACCCAAGTATTACTCCTGAAGCGGAATTACTTACAGAAATTTTAATTCCAATTAAATAGTTATTTGCAGGAGAATTTGTCATTCTCCTGAATACTTATTATGTAATAATTCTTGTTGACTAGATTTAATGTTATTTCCTTGGCAGTAGCTAGTCTTTTTTGCATAATAGCCCTAGAACCAAAAGGCCTTCAATCTTTCGGTATTTCCTATGTTCCAGGCCTCTTGATTCTTATGCTTTTTATTGTAAAAACGACAGAACAAAGGTCTACGTCATGAAGAAACACTACCCAACAGTTATTATTGGAGCTGGGTTTGGTGGCTTAAATGCGGCCATTAAACTTGGAAAAAAGAAAAAAGAAGCTCTTATCATTGATCGAATGAATCATCATTTATTTCAACCACTCTTGTATCAAGTAGCAACGGCAGCACTATCCCCAGCAGATATTGCGGCACCAATTAGAGAAGTCCTAAAAAAGTACTCTTCGCTTTCAGTTATTATGGATGAGGTTAGTATAATTGATAAGAATGCAAATAGTCTTGAAACAAAAAGTGGTCTGGTTATCACTTTTGATAATCTCATTATTGCGACCGGTGCAAGACATTCATATTTTGGAAAAGATGAGTGGGAGTCGCTCGCACCAGGGCTTAAAAGCTTAGAGGACGCACTTCATATTCGTGAGAATATACTACGCAGTTATGAATTAAGTGAGATGGCAACAAATATAGAAGACGTAAAAGCTCTTACCACTTTTGTTGTTATCGGTGGTGGACCTACTGGAGTTGAGATGGCCGGAGCAATTGCAGAGATTGCTTCTAAAACGATGGTTAAAAACTTTAGTCATGTTAATACTCGCGATTCGAAGATTTATCTACTTGAAGGTGGTCCTCGTGTGCTTAATGCTTTTAAAGAAGAACTTTCAGCTAAGGCGAAGAGCGATCTTGAAAGACTTGGTGTTAATGTGAGAGTGAATACTTTGGTGACAAATATAACTCAAGATGGAGTTTATATTGGAAACGAATTTATCCCGTCAAAAAATATAATATGGGCAGCTGGCAATAAGGCGAGTCCACTTTTAAAAGTTTTAGATGTTAAGGTTGATCGTATGGGACGTGCAATCGTCGAATCAGATTGTAGTATCGAATCTCATCCTAATATATTTGTTATTGGTGACGCCTGCGCGTTTGCTTCTGGACAAACATATCTCCCTTCTCTCGCACCTGTAGCCGCACAACAAGGAAAGTATGTCGCAGGGTTGATTGTGAAGAACTTAAGTAAAGGAAAGAGAAATTCTTTTAAGTATCTCGATAAAGGAATTATGGCGACAATTGGAAAGAGTAAGGCGGTGTTACAAGTTGGCGCCTTGAAGCTGTCGGGGTTCTTTGCTTGGATAGCATGGTCACTTGTTCATGTCTTATTTTTAGTTCTTTTTAGAAGTAAAATTTCTATCCTCTTAAGTTGGGTTTATAACTACTTCACTGAACAGCGTGGGGCGCGAATCATAAAATAGAGCATCTTCTAATCGAGAAGATACTCTGCTACTCCATAGAGACCATTTTGGTGAAAACCAAAAACTACTGAGTTTCGTGAGTCACTATAAATAACTTTTGAGCTTGAACAAGTAATTGTACTTGAACTCCAAGTTAATTGAGTTTCTGTTGATGTGTTGTAAACATATTTATAGAGCTTACTTCCTGAACAGTAGAAAAACTCAAGGTTGCCATCTTTGTATCTATAATCAAAACCACCAATTCCTCTTGGAAGAGTTCTAAAAGCTGTTAGAGGACCACCATTGAGGGATGTATAAATTGTATCAGAACCAGAATTTGTAAAAAACTCTTTTTCTATCCCATCATTAGGGTCGACGATCTTTCTAAACTTTGTAAATGTTCCACTTGTGGATAAATCACGTAAGTTAGTCCCCGTGGTCATCTGTAAAGAGCAGGTTGCACTAGAGTTACCCATGACGTGAGATTGTCGATACGAATCGGTCGTGTCATAAGCTTTCAATGTACAACCGTAGTTACTGCCAGAGGCCCATGAGTGCTTACGGTAGTATAGCTTACCATCAATAAATCCAGCCGTTTCATTGTTATAACCTGAGATTAAGTTAATCGAAGAACCGATGACACCATCTGTTGTTGAAAGGTGATACTGGCTTGAGCCGCCACCGACGACATAAGTTTCAGTGTTGGTTCCTCCTTCAATTTTTCCAATTCTCGAACCTCTAGGGATATAGATATCTCCAGTTGATTTATCAGTTTCAAAACCATAAGGACCATGCCATGAAGCGCCTGCGCTCGCGATATTTGTAATATTCCCGTCTACTTCAAATTCTCTAACTTTATTAGTTAAGTTGTCCATCAGAACAAAAGTATTCGGAGCAGATGACTGTCTCAGCTGAATATCTGTTACGTTAGCGATACGAGCACTCGTTGCAAGGACTCCATCTCCATATCCCGAAAATTGACCAAATATCGTTACAACTTTTCCATCGCCATCAATAGTTCTCAGTAGCCCATTATCCATGAAATAGTAGTTTCCTGTTTTTGTGACAAACGCAGTTTCAATATCAACCTGACAAGAAGTTGCAAGAGTCCCATCAGCACATGGAGTTGTTGAGTAGCTTCCCGTTCCTATAACATAATCCATCGTATTTGTCGCCGGATCATATTTTCTTAGACCTTGTCTAAAACGTTGAATGAGATAAAGCTTACCGTCCATTCCTGTCATTGCGACAGAATAAATGAATGGTAAATCATATGGCGCCACAGCAGGGTAGTCAGAGTTTTCACCTCCGGCCGTGTAATCAATTCTTGCAGGAAGTGGGTAAGAGTCTCCTGTGAAAGACTTGTGAATGTTTTGCGCCATAAACTCAAATGCCGAACTTGAAGTGTTATATGAGAACATCAGGTCGTGTTTTGATCTCGATGTCCAATCATAAGTAGAGTCACTTGTCACACCCTGTCCAGTAACATTGATTAATTCGATTTTATTGTCGCTTGCACGATATCTTCGATGGTGTAATGAACCCGTTGGCGCAGTGAAAATAATATCTCCATTTGGAAGAGGTACTAGTGTACTTCTATAGGCATCAAAGCCTCCAAGTGAAATGTCTGATGAGTTAACTGTTGTTAGTGGATCAGTTTGAGCTCCACCTCCAATAATTGTTTCAATAATTCCTGTGCTGATATTGACACGTCTTACAAGATTAGAGTCCCAAATTAAAAGCCTATTTTGGTGATCAAGAGCAATTGCACTAGGATGTTTTAGCGTTGCACTTGTAACGTTGCCACCATCGCCAGAGCTTGTTCCTGTTTTTTGAATATAGACTTCCAGGTTTCCGTTTGATGGATTAACCCAAAGTAAGCCCCTCGAAGGATCGATGTAGAAAAACTTACCGTCATCACTGACGACTAGTTTATTCTTATATCCGTAGGCGTTAGATACTGCAGAACCGAATCGATAAAATACAGCAGTACGAGCTGAACCATTAAGTCCGTGTTCTGTATTCCCAGCAAGAATTCTAAGTTTTGATTCATTTAGCACTGGGGTGTTGTAGAAAACTGTTGTTCCTTCATTATCAGCAGCAATAACTCTAACCTTGAAATAACCACTTGTTGGAGCAGCAACCATCTTGCAGCCTGTGTATGAACCGTTTAATGTACAGCCTCCATTAGAAGCATTTAGTAAATTCTGACCACCTGGTAAGTCGACAAAGTTAACGTCGTCAGTACTATATTTTAAACTTATTGGAGTCGCACTTAATCCTTCAACGTCGGATGCGATCCACGACACATATAAATTTGCCCCCGAAGCAACGATAAACTCACTTTCTACTGGTGGATTTGAAGGTACATCTACGTTTACCGCAAGAGCATCAGAAACGGTTGGAGGATTATCTGGTATAAAGTTAATTGCAAAGTGATCAGTGTTTATAGTCCCTGTGTTGTCTGATACGTTCCCGGCCTCATCCATTACCCAAGCATAGATGTCGTAGTTACCACCAGCAAATCCTAATAGTATATAGTAGTTAGAAAAAGAAATGCTTTGAGCTGGAGAAATTCCTGGTGATGAAGCATCGACTCTAATCCAACATTTGTCAGCATCTGCAGGCAACGTATTATCACCAATTTTTAAACAAAATTTTATAATCTTTGAAACGCTATCAGATGCACTAAGAGAAGATGTCACGTTTCCTGAGTTTGTCGTTGTTACTCCACTGTTTAGGCTTAGAGATGTTAACGTCGGCTTCGAAATATCTGTGGTGAGGTTAGCTGTTGAAACGGTTTGGTTACCAGCTAAGTCAGTAAAAGTAATTTTAAATTGTAGAACTTGTCCATTTGTATTTGGGGTTGTTACTTGCTCAAGATATGGCCTTTGAATTAATGGACCATTTGAAGCCGCAATAGTTGTTGTCGCCCAAGAAGTTCCATTGTGATATTCAAAAGTAATACTCTGTGAGCTTGAAGCATTTTTCTCTGTCAGTTTAAATTTAACATCTGCGACACTTCCACCCTTGATGAAAGACTCCATGTCAAACTCAATAGTAGGGTTTGTCACATCGTAATAAACGATTAAGTCATTAGACGTTGCTGAAACATTTCCATGGGAATCTTTTGACCAGGCCTTTAGAGTGTGTGTGCCTTCTGTAGAGTTTTCTAAAGTATGAGTGATTGCCCCTGCTGTTGTCGAACAAGCCTGCCAATTAGCATCGCCCGCTAATGGTTGAGATCCCTCATTAATAAGTACTTCACTAATGTCTGAACACGCTGATACTGTTATTGCTTGTCCTGTTACATTTCGATATTGTGTGTGCGCTAGCGAAACTGTTGGTGGGGCAGATGGTGTTTTGTCTGTCACGTTAATCGTTATTGTCGCCGTACTTGCAGCATCGGCAGTGCCATCATTTGCGATATAAGTGAATGAATCACTTCCGTGATAATTAGTATTTGCCTGATACGTACAAGTTAAATCAGAGCCATAGCTTCCTGTAACAATACAGTTCGATAAAGTCCCATTTGATGGTGTTGTAACTAATTTGTAGCTTAGCGAGTCACCATCAATGTCGAATGCATTTGTAATGGTGAAGTTAAGAGGTGCATTGTCGTCAGCTGAAAAAGTTTGGTTGCTCGCCATCACTGGGATGTCGTTGATTGGATTTATAGTGATGTTCACCGTCGCTATATTTGAATCTGCTGTTCCATCATTAACCTTGTATGTGAATGATGTCGATCCATTAAAATTTGCTGTTGGGGTATAGGTACAGGCCGTAGAGTTTCCTCCTGTACAAGAGAGAGTACCGGAAGATGGATCTGTCACTTTAATATATGAAAGAGTATCTCCTTCAATATCTGAACCTGTCGCAAGATTGAAGTTTAATACTGTGTCTTCATTTGTAGCAAAGGATTGAGGAGATGTCAGTGTTGGTGCATCGTTAACAGAATTTACAGTGATATTAACAGTCGCTGTGTTTGAGTCAAGCGCCCCATCATTAACTTTATAAGTGAACGAAACAGATCCATTGTAGTTTGCCGCTGGAGTGTATGTACAAGCAGTTGAAGTTCCGCCTGCACATGTAAGAGTTCCGGATGCTGGGTCTGTGAGTTTTGTGTATGTTAAAGTACTGCCCTCAATGTCGCTACCCGCTCCTAGACTAAAGTTTAAGACTGTATCTTCATTTGTAGCATAAGACTGTGGCGTAACTAGTGTTGGAGCATCATTAATAGGATTTACTGTAATATTTACGGTTGCAACATTTGAGTCAAGAGAGCCATCATTAACTTTATATGTGAATGAGACCGATCCGTTATAATTTGCCGCCGGTGTGTATGTACAAGCCGTTGATGTTCCGCCAGTACATGTAAGTGTTCCAGAGGCCGGATTTGTAAGTTTAGTGTAGGTAAGAGTGTTGCCTTCGATATCTGATCCCGTAGCGAGATTGAAATTTAGTACCGTGTCTTCATTTGTCGCAAAAGACTGTGGCGTCGTCAAGTGTTGGTGCATCGTTAACAGAGTTTACTGTGATATTAACAGTAGCCGTGTTGGAATCAAGTGAGCCATCATTAACTTTATACGTAAACGAAACTGAGCCATTGTAATTTGTCGCTGGAGTGTATGTACATGCCGTTGATGTTCCGCCTGTACATGTAAGAGTCCCAGAGGCCGGATTCGTAAGTTTTGTGTAGGTAAGGGCATTGCCTTCGATATCTGATCCCGTAGCGAGATTGAAATTTAGTACCGTGTCTTCATTTGTCGCAAATGATTGTGGTGTCGTAAGTGTTGGAGCATCATTAACAGGAGCAATATTAATTGTTACAGTTGAATATGTTGCTGAGTCCACAATGCCATCATTCACTCTATAGGTAAATGAATCTGTGCCAAAGAAGTTAGCATTTGGTGTGTAATCGCACGTTACATCTGTTGAATATGAGCCTGTTGTTATACAGTTAGTTAAAGCCCCATTCGTTGGTGCAGATACAATTTTATAACTAAGTGTCTGTGAAGGTATATCGATATCACTACCACCATTTAGGGTGAATGATACTAGCGTGTCTTCGTTTGTCGATACCGATTGATCTGCGAGCATTGTTGGAGCATCATTTGTATTGCTGATGTTTAGAGTAACCGTTGCCTCGCTTGAATCCAAGGCCCCATCATTAACCTTATATTTGAATGTGTAAGTATTAATATCGTTACTTGCAGGAGAGTAAGTACACGCATTTGATGTTCCGCCTGTACACGACAGTGTTCCAGCAGCAGGGTTCTGAGTAATGATATAAGTTAGAGTGTCCCCATCAATGTCAGAACCAAGATTGAGACTAAAATTTTGTGCTGTATCTTCTATAACTCCTACAGTTTGAGTTGATGAAAGTGTTGGTGCATCATTTACTGCAGCAATATTAATAGTGACAACAGTAGTAGTTGCAGAATCAGAAAAGCCATCATTTGTTTTATAAGTGAAGCTGTCCGTACCGTTGAAGTTTAAGTCTGGCGTGTAGAGACAAGAGAGGTCATTGTCTGATGACATACAATTGGTAAGAGTTCCATTTGATGGTGCCGTAACAATTGAATAGGTCACAGGATCTGAGTCGATATCAGTTCCAGCCGTCGCAGTAAAATTTAGTGGCGTATCTTCATTCGTTGAAATTGCGTAGTCACTAGGAGAAATAGGACTATTATTAGTAGAAGTAAAAGATAGATTGATACTTGCTGAATCCAGTCCACATGTCCAAGTAAGTGTCGATGATTTTGCGCCTTTCGTTACTGGTTTAGGACGAACAGAAACTTGACAGTTGCTTCCTGCTGCAAGTGTGCTTGAAGCGCATCCATCTGTAGTAATTTCAAATTCACTAGAATTCGTCCCACTCAGACTCGGTGGAGAACAATCTTTTGTTGCCGTATTTCCTGTGTTTAAAATCGTTAGCGCCGTGGCACTTGGAGTTGAACTATTTAGTACGCCTCCAAAGTCAAGGGATGAAGGAGAAAACCCTAAGATCGGTCTTTGTATGTCAATTTGTGATGTTTCTTGAATCGTGTTGTTTCCAATTGAGTCAGTCAGGCTAACTCTAAATTTACCATTAGTTGTCGCGATATTTGGTAAAGTATATGTTGTACTAAAACTTTGATTATTAAGCACTCCATCTGCCGATGAGACAGCTGGCAATGAGACCCAAGTCGACCCGTTGTAGTATTCAATTGAATGCTGATTACTAGAAGTCTGATTACTCTCGGACACTGTCCAGCTAAGAGTAAATAATGTGTCAGCTCGTGCTGACGATGGTACACCTACAAAATTAATGACTGGTCCCGCAGTGTCATAGTTAATTGTGAAACTTTTCTTTGCACTGATATTCCCATTGATATCTTTTGCCCATATGTTGATGTCAATATCACCATTACTATTAGTGAGTGTATAAGGAATTGTTTGTATGTTCGCTGTTGTACAAGAGTAAGTAAAATCACTATTACTTGGAATATCATTGTTCTCAGTTATTGCAAAAGAAGAAAATGATTCACAGTTTGTATAATAGCTTCCTTGATCTGTTCCTGTTGATAGATCAATATTGATATTGGCCGTAGGCGTAGGGTTTGTTGAAGAAGCATTTAGGCTGATATTTGGTGCTGTCGTAGCTATGTCGTCAGATATTGTTATGTTGTAGGTCAGTTCATGATATGGGAAGTTACGGTCTACATCGCTGCCTGCACCGCTGACGGCCTTACCAATATAAAGTTTGATAGTCTCTGCTCTCTTCGAATTAGCCGAAGGTGAATAGTTCCATGTTGCGAGGTTTGATTTCTTTACATTGTCTGCATGCCATTCAAATGCTGTTGTATAACTAGAACTCCAGTGTTGAGTATTTACAATGAATGAACTCGCCACTTTCTCTTGTAGAACTGAAGGTATTATCAGGTTTGTAATGTCAGGTGCTGAATCTGCTAGAATTGAATACGGCTCTCCTTCGAAAGCGTCAGAAAATTTATTTTGAATTGCTGAATCATTCTCTACTTCAGAGTAAGACACCTCAAAATCATCAGTAGGATTTATTCTATTGTCTACTTCTGTGATTATTGCTTCAACTTTTGTCCCTTCAATATTTTCAATATCAACAGTCGCAGAAGTTTTGATAATTTTAGATACTAGAGTCGATGTTGGAGTCAAGTTTTGGTCAGTGTAATAACTCGTGATGATCCTCTCATAATTTACATCACAACCGGAAGTCTTTAATAGGTATTTAGTAGGTTTGCTCAAATCTAAGTCAAAGACAGCTGGATTAAATTCAAACCGCGTTGTCGAAGAGAGGGATTCTATCGTAATCGGATTGTCTGCAAGAGGCGTCATTGTCTTAATGTCAAAAATTGTTATTTTTGGACTCGTGCATGTTGATGCAGAGTAAGCTTCATTGATGAAAAATGATTTTGTTCTCGATGCAATTATTCCATTTAATGGTGGAACACTTCCTTTAATCATTGGAGTCGAAGCGACTTCAATCGGATCTGTTCGTGACGAACTCCCTGATGATGAACCTTCTGAAGAAGAAGATGTTGATTCATCAGAGCTTGAGTTAGCGCTAGAATTTTGACTACTGCTAGGACTTGATAAATCTGACGCAATAGAGCCTGCTCCTGTCAATGCTGAAGCCTCACTCTGTGTTGCTGAATCTCCAGTATTTACAGAATTGCTAGATTCTTGAATATTTGAAAGAGTTCCATCGGCCTGATCGTAATAAGCACTAGGTGATCTTTGGAGTGAATTATTTGAAGAGAACGAGTTATTTGTATTACTAGAAGCTGTAGAAAATGGATTACTACGTACCTCTCCATAATAATTGTCGTTATCTTCTTCAGTTCTTTTTGCCGAGTAATTTCTCTTAGTATCTGAATCTGGCTGGGTATTATTAAAGTTTCTATTAGAAACACTTTGAGAAATAGAGCTTGGTTCTCTCTTTGTTGCTCGAGAATCGGAGGTGCTGTTAGAAACGACTTTTTTTGAGGCAGCTTTACCTTTGTTAAAACTATAAGTTGAACTTGGAGTTATATTAACGGGCTCAATAGAATTATCTAAGTTATACTTAACAGCTATCGAAACCGCCACGATTGTTAAACCGAATAAGGAATATTTAAAATAAGAAACCATTAATAAAACCCTTGTCGCTAACGTTCTGTATCGGATTTTTATACTCATATATTAGTGTATTTTCATGGACTTTTAGGTGTGATTCTTGAGAAAACTTTAAGTCGTTGAATATCTTGATTTGTTGAAAAATATTTAAACTACCTGAATTTAAAAGTGCCAATTATTTTGGTCTTTTTAGATGATTTCTCATTAAAATAGAGAAAAAGTTGTTCTGACCATTTTTCTGGAACTCATGTGATAAATGGATTAAGCTATATTTATTTATTAGTAAGGAATAGTATGAACTTTGAGAAGCCCGAAGAAGCAATCTACTTAATACAGAAAATTTTTAATATTGATCAGAAGTTTTCAGGAAAAGAGTATGTTAAAGCTCTTGTGCAAAATATATCAGAAGGCCTAGGGATTGAGTACCTTCTTGTTGGCATGCCCAAGTCAGATTCACCACAGGTTATAAAAACTGATATAACTTGGGCCGGTGGTAAATTGGTAGATAATATTGAATATAACTTAAGTGGGACTCCGTGTTCGAATGTGATCACGGGAAGAAGAGTTTGTATTCATTCAGAGAAAGTTGCTGCCGATTTTCCTGATGATGTACTTCTTCAAGAGATGGGGGTTGAGGCTTACGTTGGAAGTCCAATCATTCTTCCAGATGGTGAATTGTTAGGTCTCTTCGTGTTGTTGGATACAAAAAAATTTGAAAATTCAGCCTTTCTCGAAGCTGCTATTGAAATCTTCGCAAGTCGTATTGGTGTCGAAATTGCTCGAGAGCGAGCTGATCAGAGAATTCTCGACTTGAATGATGAGGTCAAAAGCCAAGTTAGTGAGAAAGAGTTGATTATCAAAAAAACTCACCAGTCACTTCTTGAACAAGAAAAACTTGCTTCTTTAGGAAAGCTTGTAGCCGGGGTTGCGCATGAAATGAGAAATCCTCTTAATCTCGTTCTTAATTCTTCTATTATCGCAACAGATATGGTGAAGGAGTTAGAGAAAAAACTTGATCATGAAGATGACATCGTTTCTGAACTTAGAGAATGTTTAGATATAATTCATCTTCATAGCAATCGGATGTACAATACTCTTAAGATTATGCTTGATCATGAGGTGGAGCCAGAAAGTATAGGGACTGAACGCGATCTTATTCAAATTGTTGATGAGTCTATAAGATATGCATATCATGCTTCAAAAATTAAAGAAGCTGGAGTTGTCGTTGATTTGCAAAAAAAGTTTTCTTCTGAGTCTTTGAAATTGGAGTTAACGGCAGATATTCAATCGGTTTTTTTAAATATTATTGAAAATGCACTATTCTCCATATACACAAAATATATGAATCAAAAGTACTCAGCGAAACTTTCTATCGACGTATTAAAATCTGAGAATGGAGTAAGAGTAATTATTGAAGATAATGGAATGGGTATACCTGAAGGTATTTTATCTTCGATTTTTGATCCATTTTTTACAACCAAGAAAGGGGCTAATGGGACAGGTCTAGGCCTTTCTTTAACTAAGAAAATAATTGATAAAAATAATGGAAGGATCTCTGTTGAATCAGTAGAAGGTGAGGGGGCTAAATTCACAATAGAGCTTTAGTATGACCTCTTTGCTCTGAGTCTTTGAGTATGGTGATATAAATCATGTTATTTGGGCCTCGATCTTTACTCTAATTCTTAAACTTATAAACTATTCTATCTTTCTTATTTTTGATATGTTAGAAGCTTCAAAAATTGAGAATATTGTTTGGGAATAGGGATTCTTTGAAGCTATATAAAATTTTAATTTCAACTCTGACTTTGAGTGGAATCGCAACATTTATTTGGTTTGTCATATTTACTGCGCCCGTAAGTTTTGTAGTTTCAACAATGATTTATTCTAAGGGATACTCTTATTTGTCAGATGATCCGAAAGCTTGTGTGAACTGTCATGTTATGCAAGATCATTTTTATGCGTATGAGAAATCATCACATCATGCTGTCGCAAATTGCAATAGCTGTCATACCCCGGAGGGATTTCTTCCGAAATATCTTTCAAAAGCAGTGAATGGCTGGAATCATGGGGTCGCATTTACGACTGGGGATTATCCATGGCCATTAAAAGTAACACAATTCAATAGGAATATTACAAATAAGGCATGCTTGAAATGCCATAGCGATCTTGTACATAATATAAATATCAAGTCAGAGACAAACTGTATCCAATGTCACTCTGAAGTGGGGCACATGAAATGAAAAATTTTACTAAGAGAAGAGTACTACTAGCTTTAATATCAATTTTTGTAACAACAAGTTGTATTCTCTTAGTACTGAATATTCTTGAAAGAAAAACTGAGGGAAAATTTCAAACCGTGCACTTGAAAGATATAGGTGAGCTAGAAGATGATCCGGCCGTTTGGGGAGTTAATTTTCCTTACCAATATGAAGATTACTTGAAAAATGTAGATCAAGTTAGAACACGTTATGGTGGTAGTGAAGCAGTTAAGAGGGTTTCTGATAGTTCTGATCCTAGGGAGATTGTAAGCGAAGATAAACTAAAAATTGACGAGCGCTTTGTCACGATGTGGTCAGGTTACGCATTCTCTAAAGATTTTAGAGAGGAGAGGGGCCATGCGTTTATGCTGATTGATCAGCTATACACGAAAAGACAAAATGTTGGTCAACCAGGAACTTGTATTAATTGTCACGCTTCTACATATTCTGCAATGATGAAGCTCGGTGATGGTGATATTAATAAAGGCTTTCATGCTCTTAATAAATTACCATATTTTGAAGCTGCTAAAAACGTAAAGCATCCTGTTAGTTGTATTGACTGTCATAATCCAAAAGATATGAGTTTGAGAGTTACACGTCCTGCTTTTGTTGAGGGAATAAGGGAATTCAAAAAAAGTGTTGGCGTCCATGAGTACGATGTGAACAAGATGGCCTCGAGACAGGAAATGAAAACTTTTGTGTGTGCTCAATGTCACGTTGAATATTACTTTAAGGGCAAAGATAAGACACTAACTTACCCATGGGGTAAGGGGCTTAAGGGAGATGAGATTCTTAGCTATTATAATGAAATCGATTTTAAAGATTGGACCCATAATCTTACTAAATCTGCAGTGCTCAAGGCACAGCACCCAGAGTTTGAAACATACTCTCAGGGGATTCATGCGCGAAGTGGAGTGAGTTGTGTTGATTGTCATATGCCTTACAAAAAAGTAGGAGCGATGAAAATTACTGATCACCATATCAATAGTCCAATGCTTAAAGTGAATCAATCTTGTCGTACTTGTCACAATATCTCTGAGGACAAACTACTTGAGCGTGTGGCCGTTATTCAAGATAATAATCATGAGATGAAAGATACCGTTTTTAATGCTCTTGTATCTTTCATTAAAAAAATTGAGGCAAATTCAAATCATCCAAAAATTGAAGAACTTCGAAAAGCGCAAAGGGATGCGCAATTTCTTTTCGATTTTGTTGAGGCCGAAAACTCAAATGGTTTCCATGCCCCTCAAGAGTCGGCGAGAATATTGCTAAAGTCACTTGATATAATTAGAAAAGGGGAAGAGCTTCTGTGAATTCACAGTTAGCTTTTTACTTCCTTAAAGTTTTCTAAGTTTATGATATTATTCATTTTTTATGGTTTTGATTGAGATGTTCTAAAAAACTTGTCACTGTTCAGTTTCTGCAGGTTTCTCCGATAAGTGATATATGTTTACTAGGATTAATCTCTTTAGAATAGTTTTAAAAGGACTCACTTTTCTTAGTTTGAGCTCATGCCTCAATCCTCTCGTTGATGTTCAGATTGATAAAGACGGTAGTGCTATCTCATTTGGTGGATCAGGTAGCTCTCTTTCCTTTGCGACTTCATCTATTTCTGTAATGGCCGGCGACGATATTATTATCACGTCGTCTAATGGAACAATTCCATACTCTGCTACGACAATAAATTATGGATCATTTAATGCTGGAACATCGACATATTCTGCACCTTCAAGTCAAGGACCTGTCAATCATGTTATTAGCCTCGATGATTTTCTTGGGGTGAGTGGAGATCTAACTGTTAACATTTTAGGTTTTGGTGAAGAGGCTCTTGTTGATTTTGAAATGGGAGCCTCGTGGCAAAATTACCCAATGAGTTTAGTTCAAACGACTGATGGTTCAATCTATCTCTCTGCTATTTTTGGAGATGGAGGTCTTGGTTGGGAAGGAGCTGCTATCTATAAAAGTATAGATAATGGCGCAAGCTGGTCACGCTCCGATACATATTTTATGTACATTGAAGGTGAGTCTCATTCGCTTCAACTGGCAGCTAAAGATAACGATGTTTATTCATGTGGATACACCTTTGGGAGCGTAACTTGGAATACAGAATGGTATATAAGAAAAACTTCGAATGGGGGAAACTCCTGGAGTACAATTGATCATTACATGCCAATTAGTGGAGATATTTCTTGTTCTGCAATTGCAGTCGCACCAAGTGGTGATATCGTCGCCGCAGGAAATGATGAAAATGATGATGTCTATATTAGGACAAGTAATGATGATGGTGTAACTTGGACAACTATCGAACAGCTATCAGGTATTGGTGAGCTTTATGATATGAAGATTTCTCCAAGTGGGGATATTTGGTTATTAGTAAGCGATAAAATCTATGTCGGCTCATTCTCTGGAAGCTGGAGTTGGAGTGGCCCACATCAAATTTCTGCTCTTACATTTAGTTGGGTTGCATATCAAAAAAGAGGAAAGATAGAATTGGTTTCTGATTCTGAAGCTTACTATGTAGGTCGAGTTGGAGGGAAGTGGCAAATCTTTAAAACCACTGATGGGGGAGTGTCTTGGACAGGTGTTTACGACTACGGAGCGACCTCGGAGGGGGTCGATGTCATTGTTCTCTCTACAGGGGAGATAATATCATCTGGAAATAATGCCACTAGTACTCACAATCATATGGTGGAGAAGAGTATTGACAATGGACTAAGCTGGACTCAGACCTTAAATGTTGGGGGGACTACTTCGGCAAAGTATGAGGGTAATTATTCTTTTGAACTTCAAAATGGTGATGTTCTAACAATTAGTTCAGATTATAATACCGACGGGATGAAGATTTATAAATCCTTTGATAAGGGAGATTCCTGGAATCTCACCTCTCATATCTATTATTCATCTTACACATACTCAAGCCTCGATGATTATGCAGAGGATGCAAGTGGAAATATGTATGCAGTTTCCTACATTGCACCTCAGGGAGATGCTGATCCAACTTCTCCTTTTGCCATTTCTAAATCTGCTGACAATGGTAACACTTGGACGACCATTGGTTATGAAAGAACTCCTGGTGCACATCTTTGGTGTTCAGAGCTTGAAATAACAAACCTAGGTCATTTGTTTGCGATTAAAAAGAAAGACGTTAAAGAAATACGATACTCTATTGATAATGGAGTTTCTTGGAGCAATATTGCTGCTTCAAATAGTGTAAACGAGCTTCATCACTTGAGAGCAGTTAGCAGTGGAGAGCTTTATTATCTCGAAAACGAGGTTTTGAAGAAAGTCTCAGCAGACGGGTTAACAGTTACGGATGTTTATACCTTCGCTATTGCCAGTGGGCAATCATCACTTGAAGCTAAACTGAGACTGGAAGTTATGAGTGATGACACACTCGTTGTTAACGTAAGGTATCGTGATGGGGGAATCACAGAAACGATGTCAATTTTTACCTCAACTGATGGTGGGGGAACTTGGAATGAAAAATTAAAAATTGCTTCATCTACTTTTGCAGCTCCATATCTGTTTACAAATGGAACTAGTGATATTTACTATATCTTAAGCGGAAAGATTTACGAGAGTAAAGATCGGGGCAATAGTTGGAATGAGATCTACGATGGCTCATTAGGTAGTGCAAGACACATAGTATTTTCTTCAGATAATCAGCTCTTCTTCTCTGCTGGAGATAATGTAATTACTTATTCAAACGTTAAAGCAAGTTGGTTTGTCGTTTGGAGTTCTGCTGTCGCTATCACACCTGATTATGGCAGTGAAATAGCAAATCTCATCAATTGTAAGTTAAGCTCTAAAAGAGTTTGTGTTGTTGCTGTAAACTATAATAAGGGACTGGATAGTGCGAATTATATTTGGCCGTTAAATTAAATGAGTAAGATACTATTAACAACTGATCGAACTGTAGTAAGAAGAATCGAAACAAGTGATCTCGGTATTCTTACAAAAATGATGACTGATTCTGAGACAATGAAGCACACTGGATTTCGTGTTCCTCAAACAATCGAAACTATCAATGAAAAAGTAAAAGTATGGACGACTGATAACAGAGTGTGGGGAGTCCAAGAAAAAACTACTGCCGATTTTATTGGTTGGTTTATGCTTAAAGATACAGGACTTGGCTTTCCTGAACTTGGGTTTATGATTACTAAAGAGAAGTGGGGAATGGGCCATGCTTCTGAAGTCGCTCGAGCCATTTTAGATTACGCTTTTGATGAACTTAAAATTGAAAAAGTCGTCGCGAGAGCCGATCGAACAAATATTGCATCTATTAAGGTGTTAGAGAAGATTGGGATGCACCTTGAACCTCTAAAGTCCAATGAAAAGAGCGTATTCTTTTCCAAGTCTTAATACTTGTAATCATTACATACCTTTTAAATTATCTAGTAATAATGTTAACAATATTTTATCTCTAACTTGTTTAATAAGCCGGAGATTTATGTGAAAACTATTTTTGTTGGATTAATTTTATCGTTGTTATCAATAACTAGTTCTGCTGCTACTAAAGAGCAGGTTTTTAATTGGTTTGAATCTCTTCAGGATCAATCATATACATTGAAGGGGTCTGAAGGCTGTGGTGAGATTTCAATTTCAAAAGTAATGTATGACTTCGGAGCTGGGCCAAACACTCCAATGATCGTTATTAAGTCTGAAGAGTTAGGTGAGGAAATTCACCTGGCCGGAAGTAAATTCCACGATAAGAATAGAAGCATAAGTGCTGATAAGTATACTTTTAAAATGAAAGGTGGTTGCGAAGGTGACTTCTTCAATGGCATGTGCGAAACAAAATTTGAGATTACTAAAAGTGATGATACAGTTCTTTCTTTGAAGCTCATCAAGAAGAAAAGTAAATTTCTTTTGCCTGTTTCAAAAACAGTGATGAACTGTTCTTTGTAAAAATTAAAAATGGGAGAATACTACTTCTCCCAACTTCGATTAGGCATAGGCATGTTTTATGCTTTCATGATTTTTCTGATTATTGAATCTTCGCTTCTTCCAATCCATTAGCTGTTCTTCGATATCTGCTTCCATATGCAAATAGCAGTGATAGGGATTGTGTGCTATTTTTCTAGAATAAAAAGTTTCTGTTAATGATTTAACCATAATTTCGCCAATGTATCTAGATTTTCGTTTTACAAAGTTTAAGGCAATAGAACAATGAGCAGGACATTTTTCTTTGAGGATGTCCATGCGTTTTCTAATCTGTTGATATTGAGTTTGACTAAGTTCAATACCAAAATAATTAACATTCGGTTCATGTGAGATTTGTAAGTCTCTTTCAAATAACATACTGCCTCCTTGTTAATGTTGAAGGTCAAAGTGTTTCTAAATCTTTAATGAATTAGTCAGATATATAAGATCCTGAAATTAGAACTCTTTGACCGTGACATATAAAAAATAATATCAAAAATATGAACGTCAATATTTCAAGGAAATTTTTTTTTAGTTTCTAACCTTGACACTATTCCTTGCGATACCAGATTAAAATAAATAGATCGACGGAGGGTCTTAAGTTATTACGTTTGAAGATAAATACTTAATTTTTCTAATTTAAAAGCCAAACACTTTTAGGTAGCAAAGAGAGAACTAGGTAGATATTTTTGAAGTGTTTCTCTTTGCAATATGTGACAAGGAGATGCATATGATAAGTCCATTAAGTGAATTAAATGTCCTAGGAAATGTACGTTTTTTCAATCTCAGAATAAATGAGGATGATGAGCAAGAGATTTACTCGATTCTCTCTCCTGTTAACTCATTATTTCGCGCTCATAAAAATAACTCGATTTATATTTTTAAAGATGGTGAGAACGTTCATGCCGAGGCCCTTATTAACATCAATGGAATTTTAAGAAAATCCCAAGCAATGGGGCAATCCGCAGTCGATGTTTTGAAAAAACTTGTTCCTCGTATTTTGAAGAACACTTCAATGATGGCTCGAGTATATGAAAGAAATTATGAACTAGTGGGGTAGATGATGGATAAGACAAAAAATAATATCTTACTTATTGCTGCTGCATTTATTTTTGGAGGACTTCTTACTTACTTCATTACTGACTACATCAGATTGAAACAAGGCGATCTGAATAGAGACAGGGTAAGATCAACTAGAAATCTTGAATTAAATGATCCTTTCTCACAAATGGATAGGCTTCACCAACAAATGCAAAATAGAATGAATAGCTTTTTTAGTTCGTCCCTGTCCGATATAGGGTCATTTGAGAGTATGGTGAGTGATGACATTAAAGTCGAAGAATTTGAAGATGATAAATTTAAGTATGTGAATATCATCACTGATGGAATTGATAAGGACTCCCTAAAAATGGATATTGCTAATGGAATGATATCTATATCCGGACAAATATCGAAAACAAATAATAGTCAGTCACCAAATTCTACTGCAATCTCTAGCTTTACATCAAGTTTTGCTCGTAGCTTCACAATTCCAGATGGTGTAGCTGAAGACAAGGTTGTTGTTGATACAGACGATGATAAAATTATAATCAAGTTTCCTAAGGTTAATAGTTAGAAGGAGGTTGAAGTATGAATGAGAAAGTTAGTCGTCAAACCACAACTCAAGTAAGAGATTTGCTCTTTTTTTTAACAGCACCTGTAATATATCTTCAAGTTCTACCGGCACTTCTTATTGATGTATTTGTGACAATATATCAAAAGATATGCTTTCCCATTTATGGAATTCCGCTTGTCGAGAGGAAAGATTATGTTAAGTTTGATCGACATTTGATCAAATTTTTAAATCCTATTCAGAAATTAAATTGTCTGTATTGCCGTTACTTTAATGGGGTAATTGCTTATGTGAAGGAAGTTGCCGCACGTACCGAGGTTTTTTGGTGTCCTCTTCGCAATCTGAAGAGAGTTGGAGAACATGAGTATTATAAGAATTTTGCACATAGGGATGATCATAATGAGTTTAGAAAACGCTATAATCGCTGGAGCTCTTAGGGTGTAAAGTATCAGCTTTAAAATGGATTTTACTGAGAAAAAGTGTAAACTTTTTTGACAGTATTCATAAAAATTACATTCTGTTCATTGTTACTCATCTGATCGGTTACTATATTACCAATTATTTAAAACTGATTACGGAGTCGATATGAAGAGATTATTATTAGGTTTTCTAATCTTAAGTGGCGTTCTAGCCTCAATTTCAGATGCAAATGCAAATGGAAGTTTTGAAGAGTATGACATTGCATGTATCAAAAAAATGAAATGTTCTGAGTATAATGATGGAAAATCTAATTTACTAAGAGCCATCGTCGCAGATCATCAGGTTTCAGCGACAATCCCTGATCGTGTATTTATAAAAATCGCTTTTCGCAATAGCGCTGGTCAAGATATCGTTCTTACAGGAAAGAATGACTTCTATGGAATAAATATAAATTCAAGATTTTTGAGAGCAACTCCAGCTCAGCATAATAAATCGAGAATGAATCAGTATGAAGTAGCAGTTAAAGAATGTAATAATATGATTGAAAATCTCGAATTTATGTATGACAAGTGTGAATAAGGGATCATGCCTTTGCGGTGTAGTTAAATTTGAAGTAGTTGGAGAGTTAGAATCTTTCTTCCTTTGTCATTGTAAGTATTGTCAGAAGGATACTGGGTCTGCCCATGCTGCCAATATCTTTACTTCTAAGGCTACTCTGACTTGGTTAAATGGAGAAGATAAAGTTAAGACTTTTAATCTCCCAAATACAAGGCATGTAAAAAACTTTTGTTCGAATTGTTCTTCTGCTCTTCCTGTAAAGGTTTCTGATTCTAATATGATTGTCATACCAGCTGGTTCACTTGATACTAATGTTAGTATCGTTCCTAGTGCTCATATTTTTACAGCAAGCAGAGCAGGATGGGATAAAGATCTTGAACAGGTTTGTGAATTTGAATCTTTTCCTAAATAATACTATGTAGAAAGTTCACACTATCTTTTCTATCAGCACGTCTATTTATAAGTTTCACATAGATCTTTTCAAAGGATAATGTGATGCTTAGATATCTTCTTTTACTCCTACTTGTTCAAAGTTCTTTCGCGGTACCGTTCCCAAAAATTCAGGGGCAGTATGAAGTAGGTCTAAAGCATTATACATTCAAAGATTTTTCACGGCGTGAAGATTTTAAGCACCAAGCAAGAAACTCGTTTGAGTGTAATGTTTCAGGGAGTTATCGCTCTATTGCCGTTGATGTTTATTATCCTGCTTCTCAAACGATAGGTTTTGCAAAGTCATCTTATTTACCTCAGGCCGTAGCAAAGTTATTTGGTCTTCCCGATGATGTTACTAGAATGGAAAAGCAAAGCTTTTTAAATGCCACACCTTTAAATGAAAAATTTCCTTTGATTTTCTTTTCTCCAGGTCTTGGAATTTCGAGTTTATTCTACACAGCACTACTTGAAGAGGTTGCGAGTCATGGTTATATTGTTGCAGCATTTTCTCATCCATTCATGTCTGGAAATGTTTATCTTTCAGATTCTCAATGTGCAATTCCAATGATTGATCTTCCAACAGAGAGAGAAGAGCTTGTTGTGCTACTTGATAAGTTAATTTCAAAGAACCTCGGCGATTTTGAGTTTGTAAGAAAGAAGCTTGCTTCACTGTTTAATTATTCAAAACTCTTTGTGATGGGACATTCTGGTGGTGGAATGAGTGCAACAATGTATTGTGATAAACCTTTTACAAAATGCGACGGAGTCGTGAACTTAGATGGTGGTGACTTCACGGGAATTGGCGTCGAGGTCCCTGGAGCATGGCCTAAGAAAAAATCAACTTCCTATCTTAAAATACATTCTGCAAGTTTTCCTGACATTGATAAAATTCCTGGCTCTGAATTTGGTAATAAGCAATACTTGGTTGATGTTGATAAAATCGATCATCAAACTTTTAGTGACAAGGCTTTTTTCCCAGGTCTTATTCCAGGAGATTATCTCGCTCCAGATGATTCTCACTTTATTATTGTCTCAAATGTACTTAGTTTCCTTAAAGCTCAAAACACTGGAAATCCTGTTAGATGGCCACATTTTGGGGACTATCGCGATGAGCTTTTTCATCTGAAGAAGCCGTAGTCTTGGCACAGACATTGCTTTAATTTACTCATATCGTGAATAACAACACTTAAATTTGTTGGAAAAAGTACTGTCCTAACGGCTGCACATTGTCTCTTCAGACAAGAAAAGGGTAATGAAGTAATAAAAAATATGTATTTCTATCCCGGCGATAAAAATGCAACTCAGCACTATCAAGATAATTGTCGTTTATGGCAAGTTTCTGAGAGAGTTGTTCAGTATGATTGTGACATATTCAAGGGGCAAAGAGGATCTGCACTAATTAGATATAGTGAGGAATTTAAACTTTACTATATTCTTGGTGTCATTACTTCTGAGCATATTTATAAGAACTTGGGAAGTCGACTAACTCCTGAAGGACAAAAAATAATTAGGGCCATAAGTGATGAGACATATAATGCCTCAAATTTTAATGAGCAGTTTGTAACGCTTGATCATTCGCTCTCTAAAGAAATAAATATCATCGTAAAAAATGACTGCTCAAAGCCTTTACTCTTGGCCACCTACTATAAAAATTTAGATCAAGGTTGGCTAATAGATGGTTTCTACACTCTTGAAGGTGGTGAAACAAAGGTCTTTCATAAAACGGAAAATGGGATTTTCTATTTTGCTGGCACTTACAATCGTGGACAAACATATGCGAATAGATATGATTTAACTCGTAATCTCGATAATGGAAATGGGAAAACGTTAAATTTGAAAAGAGTAATACAAAAGTTTGGGGTGATTATATCAAAACTTTTAAATGTAACTAGAAGAGGTTCTTCTAGTTACTTTCTTAATACGCTCTTGCTACAAATTTTTTGAATACTTCTTTATGTTTTGGTAGATCAAAGTCAGCGGCAACCGAAACTCGAACAATATAGTCTTTATCGCTCTCTTTTGTCGTTCCTTGGGTTGATGTAGCTGGTACTGTCCAGTAACACCCTTTTAGTTGTCCGTAGCTCACACAGTGCTTACTTTCAGTAGGAATTGCCTCTATCATCATACGAATAAGTTTATGATTAAGCTCGCGCTTATGTTCTTCGTTGTTAGCTGGAAGATCTAATGAAAAAACCGAAGGCGTGAAAGTTGCATTTGCAAGCTCATGTGATACAAAATTAATTTTCGCCTTTGGTAGCAATTCGTGAATATAGTCAACAAAAGCACGAGTGTTTGTATAGGCCTTTGCAATTCTTTCATTCATTCCAGGCATTTCTCTTGTTAGTATTTGTAGTTGTAAATTTGTCGCAGTATTATCACATAGGGTAAGGTGATCGATGATATAATCCATATAATCACTAGCGCTATCACTTGCTAGCGCATAACCTGCAGTACACAATCCACCACTTGGAAATTTAGAACCACTGACATAAGAGATAACTTTCACGTCATGAAGATATCCATTGTCTCCGAAGAACTTCACGTTTGGACAGAAAGTCTGATCGAGATTAAAGACCGCCTCAATAGCAGTTTTTCCATCTTTTGTTTGTCTTGGCTTTTTAAGTGTTTCACGAAGTTTAATAAGATCAGGGATCTCAACGCGTGGGTTTGTCGGGATCTCTCCAATAATAAATGGTACAGCATCAGCGTGAGCTACATCTGTGAGGATGCGCTCAAGCTCTAGAACCATGTCTTTACCACTATCAACTGGAAGATCGATAATTTCAACATTGTTAATTACCGCAGCAACACGTCTTGCTTGATCATTTGTACCACCATAGCAATTTGGTGGAACAATAAATTTAATATCTTTACCAGCATGCTTCTTATTTGCGTAATGAACTTGGCCCATCATAATTGCATATTGTGCTGAAAGACCACAGTTACTAAAAGCGACTTTCGTCTTTGAACTTGTAATTTCTTGGATAGTTCTTGTGAGATCATTTGCATTCACAGTTTCAATTGCACGAGCACTCTTTTCTAATATCGCTTTGATCACAGTTAGACAATTTTGTGGTGTCATTGCGATCGACTCGCGACGTCTCACGTGTTGTATTTCTTTTATATACTCGGCACTATTATCATTAACACAGATAACACTTCCAAGTCCTGGATAGAGAGCGACGTTAATATCGCCCTTTTCTGTACCATCAATTACAATTGATGTGCCTTCGAAATTCTTATCAAGAGTTTCATTTTGTATAAAGTCATACTGATATACACTTTTAAACAATTCGGACAGTGGGGAAGCAGAGACAATTTGCGTTTGCTTACCATTTAACTTATTCGCTCTCAGGACAGCAAGTACTGGCATAATCTGTGACGAAAATGCAATGACACTTTCTGGATTAAGTCCTGATTCCTTCGCAATAACCCATTCAAGTACGCAAGATAGAGGATGACCTAGGCGAATATAGTCGTATGCTGTCGGAAGCTCATCGAGTTCAACTCCACTTTCTAATTTATTAAGAAACTCAACCTTGGCCAGTGACTCATTATAGATATCAAGCCTGTGAGTCGTTAAGCGCAACCAATCGGAAGGCATATTGTCGATGATTTTTGCGAGTGTTTGTTTAATGTTATTATCCATATAGAGGTCCATTATTTAGTAAATATTTCCCGTCATTTTACGCTAGAATTGGTAAAAAGTCCCAACCTAAGTGTGCCATTTCACTCAAGTGGTTTAAGAAAGGAGCTTTTTCACCGATAAGTAGTTGAATTATGCAGTGACTATTTTGGAAACTTTAATATGAAGCTTTGTAAATTCTTGTTCATTTCTATAATCGGCCTTGCTACTTTAGCCGAGAATATCGATTTAAATTCTCTTACAATACGAACTTCAGTGGATCAAAGTAAGACATATAAAATAAAGAAAATAACTATCTCTAGACCCGGTGCTAATGAATCAAAAGAAATTACCATTGAAACATATGGGAGTGAAAAGTGTGTTATTCCTATCGATCAAATTATTAAGACACCAAGACCAAGTTATCAGGGTTGTACTCACTGCTTAAAAGATGATGTTGAGGTTGAAGATTATTATGTGCAACTTTTCCTAAATAGTATAAATCCAAGTATCTCATGTGATGTTAAAGATGGCGTGACAACAGGATTTAATTTCGCGGGGGGAACGACAATTAACGGTAAATCGAGTTTTTCAATGGTTGGTCTTATCTTTAACATGGCCGTGTATACAGATGGAGAGTTCGAATCAAAACCGTATGAAAAGGATTCTGTTGATAAATTTCTCGATGATGCTGCAGATATCTTACTTCGAATGGCCTTTTAAGAAATTTTCTGCACTATAGATTCCTGTTAAACTAATTCCTGTGCTTGCTGATTTAATTTTTCCATTGTCGAGAAAAAGTACTGTTGGGGTGGCCTTGACTTCAACTTCAAAAGCGGTGTCAGGATCATTGATAAATGTGAAAGGAAAATTCTCTTTCTTAAGAAAAATTCTAGTCGTGTTCTCAGCTTCAAATGGATTTATTGCAAAAATTTGATCTTTAGAAATCTTGCCTGCCTTAACTGAATTTTTTAATCTCATCATCTCAAGCTTGCATGGGCCACAGGTTGTCGTCCAAAAAATTGCAATTGCCCGCGACTTAGGAGGGAAGCTCATCTTTTCCCTTGTCTCTATTACTTCAACAGTTTTATTTTGAATCACTTTGTCGGCTAACTTGAAGTTATTTGCGATGATAGGTGCTTTTGAAAACATAAAAAATAAAATGAGGAGAATAAAAACAATATTGCTTTTCAAGAACTAACCCTTAAAGTTTTTTCGAGTACTGAGATAGTGATCAAGTAGCTTCGATGATCTTTGATAATCAGACTCCATCAAAGTTGAATTAATGAAAAAATCAGCGCTCGTTTGATTACATGCCATTGGAATATTGTAGAGTGTTGCAATTCGAAGTAGTGCTTTAATATCTGGATCATGGGCCATCGATTCTAATGGGTCCCAGAAAAATATTAGCATGTCGATTTTACCTTCAACAACTGCTGTCCCGATCTGAAAGTCGCCACCAATAGGTCCACTTAAAAAACGTTGGACTTTAACTCCAAGCTTTTCCTCAAGCAGTCTTCCTGTTGTGCCTGTTGCACAGAGATTATGCTTAGCTAGCTTATCTTTATGGTCGATACACCATTGGATGAGGTCTGCTTTGCGATGGTCGTGGGCCACGAGGGCGATAGTTTTCTTTTTCATAAATTAATTTTAAACCTAAGATATAATGAAGTATAGGTTTTTTTAGGGGGATATTTTAATGAGTTGGAAAGTAGATCTCAATGGAAAATCAAAGCTTCTTTATTTCCTTCATTGATCACTCCTAGATTCTGTCGATTATCGTAGTACCTATTTTAAATAGTATATGAGGCTTCGGGAAGATTATGTGGCAAGGTTTGAAGAGAGGGAATAAAAAAAAGCCAGGTGTTGCCTGGCTTTATATTTACTTAATGATAAATTGATCAAAGGAATCACTCAAAACAGGAAAACACTTTTTTGAAATCATAATTAATTCATTTAAATTTCTAGCGACTTCTTCACTAATACTTTTCATCTCGCTGTGATCCGCATCACCAATCCATTGCATTTGATAATCGATTTTGTTTGTAAGTTTCATTAACTGATTTCTAAAATCTTCAAGATGCTCATTAAAACTTACTGCATATGATCCTGGGTAATTTTTCACTGGTAGTAAAAGTAATGTTGTTCTAAGCATTGCACTTCCTGTCGAAATTTTTGCAATTATCTCATCGTTATACTTCCACGTATCTCTTTCAAAGTTTAGATCAATTGAACTCTTCGCGTAGTAAAGGTTACTAATCGCATTTAGTATAATTGAGCTCATCTGAAATTCAAGTTGAGATGAAGTCATCATTGGTCTTGCATACACTTCATATGAGAAAGCATGGTATAAAGCTTCTGCTCTCTCGGCATCTTCCTCATTCATTCCTGCTAAGTGTGCTGTCTCATGAATTATCACACCCATAATATGATTTTTAAGATCGTATGGAGCTATAACGGTTAGCGCTTCAAATGAAATACAAATTCTACCTGTAATATCAAAACTAGTAACTCTTGCAACTCTTGTGGAGTGATTGTCATCTGCCCCTAGTGAAAGGCAAGGACTCTCATCGTGAAAGAGAAATCTATCATCAGCATAAAGTTTGTCTTTATTAATCGCTAGATCAACGTAATCTTTTATTACATTTGCGAGTCTAAGACTTTCTTCCATTAATTCCATCCACTCGCCTGAGTCGATATCTGTTTGATCGAGCAGAATATTGATTTCCTTAATTCTTTTGCTCGCATCTTCAGACTCTTGTGAGTAAGGCTTTAAGGCCTGAATAAAAAATTTTGAATCTTCATGGCGATTGTTTTCTTGTAATGCTATGTTGATAACTTCAAACGGGTGATTAGTACCTTTTTTTGTTCTTATGTCATTAAGAACGCTATCAAATGCAGCTCGTACTTCTTTCACTGTCGAAGTAGGTTGATCTGTTCCACCAACGTGACCAGCACCTTCGCCTGCCCAAATGTTCACATTTAATAAAATACTCGAAACTGCTAATAGTAATGTCTTTTTCATATCTCTCTCCTAACACAAAGTTATTTTGTTGCTAGAGAAAGTAGCCTTCAGTGAAAATTTTATCAATACTATATTAATTAATTATTAGGCATGTTATTAACTTTATAGTTAATAAAGGTGTGCTAAGTGAAAGTAATCTTTGAATTTGATGACTATAAACAATATGTTAGAGATCTTATACTTCTCATGCCCAAGAAGGGGAGAGGACAATATAAGCTTTTAGGAGAATATCTTAATATCGGAAGTGTAGTGACTTCTCAGGTGTTTAATGGAGATAAAGAATTAACTCCTGATCAGGCCTTTCTATGTGCTGAGTTCTTAGGTTTAAATGATCTTGAAAGAGAGTTCTTTATCCTTTTGGTTAATTATTCCAGAGCTTCTCATTACAAGTTAAAAGATTTTTATTCTGATCAAATAAAAGAACATCGAAAGAAAGCGTTATCTCTTTCTAGTCATATGAAAAAAAGCACGGTTATAAGTGATGAGGCAAAACAGATATTCTATTCAGATTGGTCTTATAGCGCTATTAGCTTGGCAACCTGTATTGATAAAATAAAGAGCGCTGATGATGTAGCCAGATATCTGAAGCTTGATCTAATTGAAGTAAAATCGAAACTCAATTTTCTCCTCCAGCATAATCTCGTCGTTGAGAAAGAGGATGGGTTAGCCCTCGGGACGGGAACAACATTTCTTGATAAGAAGTCACCTCTTCTTAATTCACATCGTAAGAACTGGAGAATAAAAGGAATGGAGGACTTGTCAAGAAAGGATAGCCTTTTCTTGGTTGCTCCACTTTGTCTATCTAAAAAATTACGAAAAAAACTACACGCTAATCTTCTCAAGGTAATTAATGAGACTTTAGAGGATATATCTAAAGAGGATGCGGAAGAGCTCGTTTGTCTAAATATCGATTTGTTTCCTGTTTAGCTTACTTTTTTACACGTTTTTAAGAAAAATTGAGATAGATGTGGTACAGATAACATCTATAAATAAAGGATAGTTTAATGATTCAAGACGTATATGATAAAATATTGGAAAATGTCGATGTTACAGCAATGGATAAGTTTAAAAACTTATTACAAAAATCGATTACCGTCGCAATCATTCCAGAAAATGATCCGAAACCATATATTGAAACTCTTTCATTTAAATTTGGGCCTATGCTTGAAGGACTTGAATCTTTAGCCGGATCGAAAGGAAAAGATAAGACTTTAATTGTCGGAACTCAAATGCTGGCCGCAATTTTTAATGGCCTAGAATTAAATGTTGATGATGCTGAATGTTTCCTTTTATTCCAACTACGCAAACTTGGACGTTTTAGAAAAAGAGAATCTGATCTATTGGCTGAACTAAAAAGGCTATGGAAGGATTATCCTGAATATGAACTAAGTGATATCGATTTTTCTAAGGCACTCAAGTCGCTAATGAGAGAAAAACTACTTCTATATCGCAAAGGAAATATTCAATTAAATACTTCCTTTGTGATTAGATACCGTATCGATTAGTAGAAGGCGAGAGTCGCAGCAAATTTGACGGCCCTTTCTTTCGTTTCAGTTCCATCGATAGCAGTGTTGTCGCCATGAATATATTCCGCCGCGAAATTAAAGCTCTTTATATCTATAGAGTATGAAGCATAGTAGTAATCAAGGTTGAATTTTCCTGACTCTGATCTTGTTTGATGATTGTATCCCAACATCAAACGCGAATCTTTATGTATATTATAACCTAAGATCGCCTCTGTTCCATCTGAGTGTACAAATTCGTTCTTTGAATTTAACTCTAAATCCTTCGCTCTCGTATAAACACCTGTTAAGAAAAAGTTCTGAATATTGATTCTTGCTCCATATGAAAGAGTGAGTTGCGATTCACTTTTTCCATTATTGTCGAACATGAGATTAATTGCTGAAATACCAAGAACTAGTGATGATGTTTCATACTGAATTGAACCAGCTTGAACTTGTTTATAAACTAAAGTTGAGTCAGCTGTTCCATCTTCATTAAAGTCATACTCAACAGTTTCTTTTCCCGTCAGCTTAGTTTGAATTCCAAATTTCCAATTTCCGTATTGGTAACGGGCCTGGGCTAACTCTGAGCCACGGTAGGTTCCATCGACTTCACCTGTTCTCGTGTAAACGGAAGATGCTCTTGCTCCGTCAGTGTAGAAAAGGTCAGTGTAAAATGGAATATCAGCAAAGACAGACCATTGCTTTCCAAATGATAATTCAAGGTTTCCTTTCTTAAACCAAAGGTAGCCAAGTCTATTTCCAAAGGGACCATTATTCGAAACAACGTCGTACCTTTTTCCTGCAAAGTTTGATGAACCAAAACCACTGTTGTTGCGATTAGAGTTGATTGACCATTCTCCTCTAAGTCCAATAGTCCATCCCTCGATAATATCATTTCGTTGATACTTAATTCCAAGGCGAGAAGAATTATCTCCAAGTCCTTGAGAGCCATTTGTGAGGTCAATAGTTGATACAAGTGCAACTTTTCCGTAAAGAGTTAGTTCTTTAGGAGTCTCTGCCATTACATTTAACGAAGTTAATAGTAATAGCAATGATAAAGAAAATTTTTTTGTCATTGAAATCTCGCCGTTTTTGTTTATGTTGTAAACAAATTTTAGCACGGCGTTTTGTCAGGTGCAAGGTATGCGCTATGAGTTAAATAGATTTTGAAATCTGCTCGTAGGCTTTTGGATCAAGTTTTTTAAAGAGATCAATCTCGGCCGGAGTATTACGAGTTGTATGCTTGAGAGATTTTTCTATAAGAATTTGTCCTTTGTTAATTGAGAATAAACTTGAATGCTTATCTAAAAATGCTAACCAGTTAACATCAAGTGTATATGGCCCTCGCTCAAGATTATTGAAAACTAAAACTTCAAGTTTTACTTTATTCTTAGCGACCTTATTTCCCACAAATAACATTCCATTGAAGATGAACTTGAACCCATCTTTTGTATCTTGTAATGTATGATAATTGTTTGTCGTAAAGAATTTTTTAATTGAGTCTTTTTCTTTTGACGTCATCGAATTAAATAAGTCAAAAAGTCCTGGTTCGTATTTTTGAAAATACTTTCCATTATAAATAAATCCTTTGTCGATATCTTCCCTAATTTTCTTGGATCTTTCACTTGGGTCAACTGACATCCATCCGCCAAAGTAGCTAATAACTTCAGCCTTAGCCGTTTCAAGTGAAAGGTCGTAAGATTTGTCTTGGACAGCTGTGGCAAGCCTCTTCTGCTCGTTTATAAGTTTTGTTATCGAAGAACAACTCGTGATAAACGATAGTAATATAAACAGTGAAAGAGTTTTCATCTTTTATTCCTCAACTTCTAGGTTGTGATAAACTTGTACTACATCGTCATCTTCCTCAAGGAGAGTGATAAGGCGGTCAAATTGTTTCATTGTATCTTCATCAGTGATTGCTTTGTAATTTAGTGGTAATCTCTCTAGCTGGGCTTCTTCTGGAGTGATACCTAGCTCTTCCAGTTTCTTTTGAATCGCGCCAAAATATTCGACTTCACTTGAAATTTCATAGAGATCATCTTCGAAACTAATATCTTCAGCACCTGCGTTGATCATTTCCATTTCAAACTCATCACCATCCGAAACACTACTTCCATTAACTAAGAAGATTGCTTTTCTTTCAAAAACAAACTCGAGTGAACCAGTTGTTCCAAGAGAGCCTTGGACTTTATTGAAGTAGCTTCTAACATTCGCTACAGTTCTGGTATTATTATCAGTCGATGTTTCAACAAAGATCGCCACTCCTCCTGGGCCATAACCTTCGTAGTTAATATCAGAGAAACCAACACCATCGCTACCTTGACCTTTTTTAATGGCCTTATCGATATTGTCTTTTGGAACGTTAAACTTCTTACAACGATCGATTGCTACTTTTAGCAAAAAGTTTGTCGAAGGATCAGGGCTCCCATTTTTTGATGCCATGAATACATCTTTAAGAGCACGAGTATAAATTTGGCCTTTCGCCTTGTCTGCGGCGCCTTTTTTAGCCGCAATTTTTGCAGATTTTCTTCCCATATATACACCATTGAATTTAATTGAATGAAGATGATTCTAAGGCAATTTCTTTTAGATGAAAATACAAGAATGATCTAATTTTACTGATCTAAATTATAGAAAGCTTGCAAATTAAATGTTATTGATGTTCTAGCAGCGAGTTAAGTGTTTATAAATATTTAGAGGTAATCGTGAAAGTACTTTTCTTTTCAACAATGGCTTTTGAGCGTGAACAGTTTAATAAATTTAATGAAAATAAATATGATATTCATTTTACTGATGCCGAGCTTAATGATCTCAATATTTCTCTCGCAGAAGGATTTGATGCTATCTGTATCTTCGTTAACGATAAGCTCACTGAATCAATCGCCAAAAAGCTTCATGACTATGGGATCAAAATCGTAGCCCTTCGTTGTGCAGGATTTAATAATGTAAATCTCCAAGCCTGCAAAGAAAATGGAATATGTGTAGTGCGAGTTCCAGAGTACTCGCCATATGCTGTAGCGGAACATACAGTTGCACTCCTTCTAGGACTTAATAGAAAGATTCATAAGGCCTATAATCGTGTGCGTGAGGGGAACTTTAGTCTTAATGGGCTCATCGGTTTTGATATCCATGGCAAAACAGTTGGTGTTATTGGTACGGGAAAAATTGGAAGAGCTTTCTGCCATATCATGAAAGGCTTTGGAGCACATGTAAATTGCTTTGACTTAAATCAAGATGAAGAGCTTAAAAAGCTTGGCGTGAACTATACGAGCTTAGAAGAGATTTGGAAGACTTCAGATATTATTTCTCTCCATGTTCCACTTAATAAATCAACGCATCACCTGATTAACGAAGATACAATTAATCAAATGAAAGAGAATGTGGTCGTTGTTAACACAAGTCGTGGTGGTCTTATTGATACAAAGGCCCTCATTACAGCACTAAAACTTAAGAAAATTAAAGGTGCAGCTCTTGATGTTTATGAAGAGGAAGACAAGCTCTTCTTCCATGATTTATCTGAATCAGTGATCCAAGATGATGATATTATGAGGTTAATGACTTTTCCAAATGTATTAATTACTGCTCACCAAGCATTCTTAACGAATGAAGCGCTAGAGGCGATTGTAAAAACAACATATTCAAACATACAAGCCTTCTTTACGGGCAGTGGAGAGTTACACAAAGTTAACTAGGGCTAAGTTTACACTTAGTCCTTCCTGAGATACGATAGAGCTAGATTTAAATCACATCATGCTATGGTCCCATGAAAATTTTTATTTCATTGGAGCCTCATGAACCTCATTTTAAAAATTCTAAGAAATCATCATTATAATCCTTCAACTTTCTCTCCAGCAGAGCTCGCAGATTTGTACACAAAGTCAGCATTGCTTGTCACTGTTATGGGATTTATCAAGGAACAACTTTGGCTGCAACAAAGAGATGATAAAGAGTGTGGTAGTGAAACTAGTTACCGTGATTTCATTACGCCACTTTTTAAAAATGAGCTGTCCTCAGTTCTTTTCTTAAAAGATTTCCTCATCGAAAGTGGGGAGGATTCTATTAAGGACATAACTAAGCACTCTCAACAAATTGAGCAGAGCATTCTTTTAGAGATTCCAAACTTATCGATTAACGATCAGAAGATTTTTTTAGTTGAATCACTCGATGAAATGAGTGCTTACTTCATTCAAGAAGAAGAAAAACAGCAAGGCCAACTGCAAAGTGATGGTCATGTTGGGCCTCGCTTATATCGTACATTTGATCGATTAGATGAAATTTTCGATTTAAATTATAATCTTGATTTCAATATGAAAATTGATCATCATGCGAAAGAAAGACTTTATCAAAACGCTGGAGTCGGTGTTCAGTCGGGTTATTCTACAATTCTCTTGGCCCTTCATAATACAAGCCCAAAAATTGGAGCTACGATGATAGATCTTGGTTCTGGCTACGGTAGGGTGGGGCTAGTTTGCTCTCTTATTCGTCCAGATGTTAACTTCATTGGATATGAGTATGTTCCACATCGAGTAGATGTCGCGACGAATGCATGTGAAGCCTTAGATTTACAAGAGAGTCTTGCCTTTGAAGTTCAAGATTTATCAGTTGAGTCATTTGATATACCTGAAGCAGATATTTACTATTTATATGATCCATTTACGGAAGATACATATCATTATGTTCTTGAGCAGATCGTTGAATTTAGTAAGCATAAGAAAATAACTGTTGTGACAAAAGGAAATGCAAATACTTGGCTTAGAAGCATTGCTGAAGAAAATAACTGGCCAGCTGCTCAAGTTATTGATGAAGGTAATCTTTGCATTTTTACTTCAGTCTAGGGAAGTAGAATTTGAGCAAGCTTTGTTTGGTTAGAGACAATATCGGCTAATGTATATTCTTGCAGAGTTTTATAAAAACTTTGTTCTGCTTGCATAAGTGCCTTTTTAAGTTTGCATGTCGGATTGATAATACAACTACCATCACTACCAAAACACTCAACAAGTTTAGAATCTCTTTCAAGTTTTCTGACTAAATCGCCAATATTAATCTTATCTGCGGGAACAAGTAGGGCGATTCCTCCACCTTTTCCTTTATATGACTTGATGATTTCCATCACAGATAAATTGTGTACAACTTTTACTAAATGATTGCGAGATATTTGATACTTATCTGCAATTTCGGCAACAGTAGACAGCTCTTCCTCTTTAATTGCAAGGTAGATAAGAACTCGTAGGCTATAATCAGTGAAACTAGCTAATCTCATAAATTTCCTCTTTACTTGAATACCATTTTCGATTAGCTTTGTAATATGTATTTAAAATATATATTAAAGGGGTGAGTATGTCGAGTTTATTCGAAAAAATTGGTGGTAGAGATGCAGTAAATGCAGCAGTAGACGTATTTTATAACAAGGTCTTAGCTGACAGTCGCATAAATAAGTTCTTTGAAGGTATTGATATGGCATCGCAGAGGAGAAAACAAATTATGTTTTTGACTTACGCTTTTGGTGGACCAAATAATTATGATGGCGAAAATATGCGTGTGGCCCATGAGAAACTTGTTTTGGAAGGTTTAAATGATGAGCACTTCAATGCAGTAGTGGAGAACCTAGGTGCAACATTAAAAGAACTTGGTGTGCCAGATGATCTTATCGCTGAAGCTGCTGCAATTGCCGAGTCAACACGTAGTGATGTATTAGGAAGATAGTTTAATGGAAAAGCTTCCTTCGAATATTAGTCGCTATAAGCAAACTGAAATTTTTGATGAGTGTAGTATCCCTAAGGGATTACTTCAAGATCATCAGACAAAGGCGGGGGTTTGGGGCGAAATTATAGTACTTGAAGGAAAGCTTTTGTATACAATACAATCGCAACCTCCAGAGGAAATTATCTTGTCCCCTGATTATTGCGGAGTTGTTGCTCCAGAGGTCTTACATAATGTAAAACCTCTCGGGCCAGTTCGCTTTTGTGTTTATTTTAATAAGTAGTTATTGCTATTTTTTTGAGAGCACTAGGGCCTTTGCCTTGACTTCATTACAGATATTAACAGATAGTGGAAAATAAAAATTCATCCTATTTGTAATTTCAACATTTCCAAGGGAATGAATATTTTCTTTTTTTACAATTTCTTCTATTGTTTCCGTCAGATTTGATACGGAATAATTTCCGACAGGAATAATTCCTAGAATCATATAGAGACATGTTTCTTCATTTATATCTCTATTGGTGTTAACGAGAATATCACCTGGCTTTACATCATTTGTTGAAATGATACCGTAGTTATTTGTTTTAGACATTATCGTACATGATGAAACAATCAAAGTAAAAAGAAGAGTGATGATTCTATTCATGGCATACTCCTGATATTGTGTGATCTTGAGTTATCCATAAAATTGGAAATGCTTTCGTTTTTAGGCTAGAACTGACGTTTGTCAGTATATCACTCTTTTCACATAAAGAATCTGGGATTCGATAGAGATCAGGATTAGAGTAGTCATTGCTTATGAATATGAGCGCCTGCCAACGATTCTTTGTAACACTTTCTATCTCGGTATTTTTAAGAGTTGGAATCGTGTGACTTTTTTCTATCGGTGAACGTTTTACATAATTTGCTTCTAATAGTTGATGTGTACTACAAGAAGAGAAGAGTAGTATTGGAATAATTAATTTTTTCATAACTAAATTTTATGATGATTTTTTTAAAAGAGTCCACATAAATATACATTTGTTTTTTGTGATGATAAACTTGATAAAAATGGAGAGATTATGAATGAAGATTTAATTGGTTCGTGGGTGACGATTGAGCTCACAAGTGGAAAAACTTGGACAGGAAGAATTGAAGAGTGGGATGAGGACGCTATCTTCATCAGTAATGGCTTTGAGTTTGGACACAAGAGCCACAAAGGTGCTGAATGTACAAATGATGAGGCATCAAAAGTAACACCAACTGATTCTCGAGAGTTTGCTGTCGAATAATTTAGTTAATAGTGAGGTGGCTTATCATCAGCAGGATTTCGATCTTGTCCTTCTTGAGAAGATTTCTTTTGCTGCTCTGACATTTGCTCGAGTATATATCTCATTTGATCGATGGTTTTCTGCTGATCAGCAATCACTAAACTAAGCTCGGCTAGCATATCATCTTGATATGAAAACTTTACTTCAAGGTCACTAAGTCTTTGTTCTAATTCATTCATATTAAAAAATCTTTCTAATTAAGAAGAACTGGTTTGCAGTCGTCTTTGATAACGGTTGAAGCTTAATCATATCGCTAAAAATTTCATTTGAAAACTGATAGGCCGAGAGTAGCTTTTCAATATCCGCATCACTAGCTTTAATGATATCTTTTTCCATAAAATCAATATTCTTAGGCTTAAGTCCACTTTTTTGTCCTGCGATTAAAAGTGATAACTTTCTTTTTTCTCGCATAAAGCGTAGAACATGACTTTCTGGAGACTGAAATTTACTCTTTTTATTAATCACAATATTTTCCTTTATTCTTTGTTATTTACTTATCTATCATCTTTTGGTGAATCCATCACTACATATGTTGAAATTGAGCTCACTTGAGGGAGAGTTCCTAGTACGTCTGTGTGAAAGAATTTATATGAAGCTAAGTCTTTGGTTTCAACCCTCAGAAGATATTCAAATGATCCTGTCACGTTATGACACTCTCGAACCTCTGGCGATTGTACGATTGCCTTTTCAAAATCACGCTGTGCTTTCTTCGTGTGAACAGAAAGACCAACGGTTATATAGGCCTTAAAACCAATACCCAATAGAGAGTAGTCAATAACTGCACGGTATCCTTTAATAACACCAATATTTTCAAGTTCTTGTACGCGGCGTAGGCAGGCAGAAGGGGAGAGACCAATTCTTGAAGATAACTCCGCATTACTGACTCGTCCATCAATTTCCAATTCTTGCAATATTCTTTCGTTAAATTCATCTAATTCGATCATATGTTGCAAATCTTAAGCTTTTTTTGCTGAGAATAGCAAGATAATAAAAATTAAAATCTGCTATCATCTCAGTATGATAAATGAAACAACATTGGCTTTAGCTACTTTCGCACTCGTCTCTTCCATTACTCCTGGACCAAATAATATTATGCTAATGAGCTCTGGTACTAATTATGGTTTTAGACGAACGATTCCACATATACTTGGGGTGTGTTTAGGATTTGTTTTAATGGTCGCAGTTGTTGGGCTTGGACTGATGCAGATTTTCACTGTGTATCCGATCATTCAAAAAGTTTTAAAAATTGTTTGTATGATTTATCTCGTTTATCTGTCTTATAAAATTGCGGTATCTTCTCCCGATTTGAAAGCCGATGAAACAAGTGAAGAAGCTAGGCCATTTACCTTCTTGCAGGCGGCTCTATTTCAGTGGGTGAATCCTAAGGCAATAGCAATGACACTTTCCGCGATTAGTATTTTTGCTCCATCAAATTCTATCCAGGAGGTTATGAGCGTGGCGATAATATTTGGCCTAGTAAATCTGCCTTCTGTAAGTCTTTGGGTGGTTATCGGCCAGCAGATTCGTAGGTTTCTTAACGAGCCGAAAAGACTACGTTTTTTTAATTATGTGATGGCATCTTTACTTTTTGCTACTCTGGGATTCATTCTAGGGTAGAATAGGGAAATGCTAATTTCTTTTCTACTTACATTATTAGCCTTTTCTCATCCTGGACGAACAATTGAGTCTGGCGAAAATGTTGGCTGTCATATGGATCGCAAGCGCAATATTATGCACTGCCATGGTTCGAGTTCAGGACCTACTAGCAAAAAGGAATCTTACTCCCGCGACCTTTTTGGCGGATGGATTGATAGCGACTCTGACTGTCAAGACACACGAGCAGAAATTCTAATTAGTCGCTCATTAGAAAAAGTATTTCTTGATAAGAAGGGTTGCAATGTGACTGAGGGGCTGTGGAATGATTTTTATTATGATGAAATTCTAACTAAAGCATCCGAAATTGATATCGATCATGTTGTTCCTTTGAAGGAAGCCCATGAGCGTGTAGATAAAAAATGGAGTCGTGAGCAAAGAGTAAAGTTTGCCAATGATCCTGAGAATCTGGTGATTACAAATCTAAGTTATAATCGGCAGAAAGGTTCGAAAAGCCCACTAGAGTGGCTACCAGTGAATAAAGCTTATGCTTGTAAGTATGTCACGCGCTGGATCTATATTAAAAATAAGTATGCTATTCCTCTGCACTACGAAGTTGCTAAACTTAAAATAGAACTTTGTAAATAAAAACTACTTGTTACTATAAAGAATTCTTGATTGATAGGCAGGAAGTATCCTCTTCTTTTCGCTGCAAACTTAATTATAATTTTAAAAATTATTGTTAAGGAAATAAAGTATTTGAGACCCGTATTCATTCCAATTTTATTCTTACTTACTTCATGTAGTATGAAGTATGGTGTTCTTGTTGGTGGGCAGCGAGAAACGCATAAGGAGACATATCGAAAAACATTGGATGGAAGCTCTGATGGAATCCGTGTTCCAGATTTTATCGGCAAAGGTGAGGGCTATCATTTTGGCATCTCTGAAGAGTCTGCTCACTTTGTAACTAAGATGTTCTACTATCACAATACTTATCCTGAGCAAGAGTACACAACGGCCGGGACGAAGTATAAAACAAATTTGAAAGAGAAGGGTTTTGCGACGACTCTTGCCCTCAAAATGTGGATCTTCCAGCCCTTTGTTGGATTTAAAACTTACAATACAATACTTACTATCGATAAAGATTCAGTAAAGGATAATTATAGTATCTTTACCTATGGTTTAAATGTTGAAATTCCTCTTTCTCGACACCTTCGAGTCTATGCTGGTTATTCACTTAATAAGAAAAAAACTAATACTTATGAAAATATGATGAAGCTTGATCTTGAAAAATCACATAAACAGCTTAGTGCTGGTCTTCGCTGGAACTTTGGGGCAGTAAAGGCAATTTCAGCTGATGCTACACCTAAAGAGTAATACTTCGACTTTTATCTAAACTATGCTAATCTTAGGAATCAGTACCACTCAAGAGGATTAGTTTATGAAAGCAAAGCTTTTAAGATATGACATGACAAAAACAAAGAACCGCAAACGTACGGACTTTGAAGTTTCAGAACAAACAGAGTCTGCCGTAATCGCGCGTCTTGAAAAAATTCACAAGGGCGAAAAATTTGTCGCATTTCATGAACTTGTTTGGAGTGAGGAAGAACCAGAAGAGAAAGTTGAACAGAAGATTGTTGAGGTGTTTACTGGAGAAGTGAAGTACTTTGATGCTACTAAAGGCTTTGGCTTTATTCGTCCAGATATTGAGGATGCGGAAGATTTATTTTTTCATGTCACAGCATTATCAACAAAAGAAATTTCTGACGGAGAAGCTGTTGAGTACGAAATTGGTTATGGCCCGAAAGGTCCTGTTGCGATCAAAATTAAACCACTAGAGTAAGTTAAGAAATCTTATCAGCCAGTTGGGCATTTAATAATATATATTATTTCATAATCTTTTATAATTAAATTTTAATTTTATAAAAGGTTAGGTTATGAAAAAAATAGTTTTGCTCTTTTTTATTATTATGTGCAGCTCTTGTAGTGTGAAGTATGGACTGTTACTTGGCGGTCAGAAAGAAGAGTACACGGAAACACTTGAAGCTAGAACTTTCTCATTTGGTTCACCACAAACAATAAACTATCCCCAATATCAAAACTCTACCAATGGCTATCATGTAGGAATCTCTGAGGAATCTGAATATCTTCTCACAAAAATAACTTATTTCAGTAATTCCTATGGTGACAAAAAATATGAAGTAGCTGGTAAGTCATATGATACGTCTTTAAAAGAGAGTGGGGTCAATGCGACGATTGCATGGAAAGTTTGGTGGTTTCAACCATTCATTGGAGTAAAAAAATTCTCTTCTAATTATGTTGTAAATGGTGAAACGACAAAGGATAGTTACAATACTTTAGATCTTGGAGTGGACTTTGAAGTTCCTCTAAAGGAAGATCTCTTTATTTATGCAGGTTATGCAACAAGTAAAAGAACTAACTTTGGATTTATTGGAGGGGCTTCTGTCACTCAAAGTATAAAGCATGATGCGCTTAAGTTTGGACTACGATGGAATTTTGTTTCTCTAAAGTAATCCACTAATTGTATCAATATCTAGTCCTTGATCTTCAAAGTGTTTAACATGATAGAGTTCGAGGACTTGAAAGTTAAATACTTTTACAAGAGCGCAAGTTTCCCCCTTTATCTTAACAAGTCGAAACTTACTCATATTCAAATTAGATAATTTTTCAACTTTCTTAGGTTTGCCAAAAGCTGAAGCGAGGATACTTGAAGCTATTTCTGGTTCGTCAGGTATATGTATAGTGAAAATCTCAAGGGCCTCTTGAAAATTTGAGTCATCAACAACTTCAAATTGAAGCCCTTCTTTTTTTACTGTGAATCCATATGGACAGTGAAGACAGCTGGTTTTACAGCAAGACCCGCGCTTACGTAAGAAGTGCGAGGTCTTAATATCACGTCCATCTTTTGAGTATGTCAGTTCCAAGTTATGCTTTCTTTACAACTGAACATTTAAGATACATTGATCCATGTCCGTCGATTTTACAAGAAATGTCGTGGTCATTAACTGGTTCATCAAGAAGTCTAATATTCTTTACTTTTGTTCCTGACTTAATTGTGCTCTTTCCTGCTTTAAGGTCTTTTATAACTGTTACTGAATCACCATTAACAAGTTGTACTCCATTTGCATCGAGAAATTTTGGTACATCAGATTCTTCTGCTACTGCTTCAAGACTCCATTCATGGAAACACTCTGGGCAAATCCATAGTGAACCGTCAGTGTATCCGTACGGTGATTGGCATTTTGGGCATGGTTTGTTGTCATCGCTCATTTTCTCTTCCTATTAGTTATTATATTATTTAAGTTCTCTTCTTAAAATTTTTCCTACATTATTCTTTGGTAATTCATTTCTAAATTCAACATACTTTGGTTTTTTGTAACCAGTTAGTTTCTCTCTTAGAAATGCTCTTATTTCTTCTTCTGTTAGAGACTGATCTTTTTTTACTACGAAAATCTTGATCGCCTCCCCTGAATGCTCGTCAGCAATACCAATCGCACCGGCCTCTGCAACTTTTGGGTGCATCATCGCTACATCTTCAAGTTCGTTTGGATAAACATTAAAACCTGAAACCACAATCATATCTTTTAGGCGATCAACGATTGAAACAAATCCTTCATCGTCAATAACTGCGATATCTCCAGTCTTAAGCCAGCCATCTTGAGTTAGAACTTTCTCAGTTTCCAAAGGATTTTTATAGTAACCTTGCATAACTTGAAATCCTTTAACACAAAGCTCTCCTCGAGTATTAAGCCCAAGATCATTTCCGTTTTCATCAACGACTTTAACTTCTGTTGAAGGTAGTGGAAGTCCAATCGTTCCAAGCTTGTCTCCGCCATCAACTGGATTACAAGAAACAACCGGAGACGCCTCAGTTAGACCATAGCCTTCGATTACTTTTGTTTTTGTTCTCTCTGTCCATTCGTTTGCAACACTTCTTTTAAGCGCCATTCCACCAGCAACTGAGAATTTTAATGTCGACCAATCAACAGTTTCAAAATCTTCGTTTGCAAGCATACCGGCGAGTAGTGTGCTTACAACTGTCATCACAGTAGGCTTTGACTCATTGATTGTTTTTAAAAATCCTTTGATGTCACGTGGGTTAGTGATGAGAACATTGTGCATACCTCTTTGGAAAAAACCAAAGCAATTCACTGTTAAGCAAAATACGTGATAGCAAGGTAGAGCGGCAATTGAAATCTCATTCCCTTTTTCAAGTGAGGGATTCATCCATGTTGACATTTGTGCTTGATTTGCAAGCATGTTTTGGTGAGTTAGTACTGCTGCCTTCATGATACCAGTTGTTCCACCAGTGTATTGAAGTAGAGCAACATCATTTCTTGTTACAGGAGCTTGTTGATATACATACTTTGAACCTTTTGAAAGAGCTTCGTTAAATGTATGAAGCGTCGCTTGATTCCTTTTTGCTGCTGATGCTAAATCAAATTCAGGAATCATCTTTTTTACGTAACGAATAACTGCGTTAGTAAGAGTTTTCTTTACGAACGGAAAGCAATCACCAACTTCAGTTCTAATGATATGTTTGATCTTTGTCTCTGGTAGAACTTCGCAAAGTTTGTCTGCTATATTCTCAAAAACAACTATTGCAGAAGCTTCAGAGTCAACGAGTGACTTCTTCATCTCTGTCAAAGTATATAGAGGGTTTAAGTTAACAGCAATTAAACCAGCTCGAAGAATACCGTATAAAGCTATTGGGTATTGAAGAAGGTTTGGCATTTGAATAACAACCTTTGAACCTTTTTGAAGCTTCAATTCATTTTGGAGGTAACTAGCAAATTTCTTTGATTCGTGATCAATGTCATTAAATGACATCTTAATTCCCATATTTGAATAGGCTGTTTTGTCACCATATATTTTGATTGTATCTTCAAGCATTTGATTGAGTGAATCGTACTGGTTAATATCTATTTCGTGATCCACACCTGTAGGGTAGCTCTTCAGCCAAGGTTTTGTACTCATAAATCCTGTCTCACTTTATTAAAGCTAAGTGTTTTTAAAAAATTATACTCAAGTGCTTCTTCATCTGAGAATGATCCATTCTCAAGAAAGAAGCTAAATCGTTTATCAAGAAGCAATAGGGTGAATCCGTGAATCAAGCTCCATGTTCGGAGTGCTGTAGCTTCGACTCTACGTTCACTATAATCTGGAAATACCTCTGCAATCATTTCTTCGAGTCGTCCAAAGCATTGCTTCAAGGCGCGATGAAATTCTGGGTTTTTACTGTCGACTTTTGAACCAAACATCAGTTGGTAAAGAGCTGGATTTCTTTTGGCGAATCCTATATATCCTTTTCCAATTAGCATCGCTTTTTTTGGGTCTGCCGGATCACAGTCTTTTGCCGAATTCTGAATTTCTTCAGAGAGTTGTTTATAACCTTCAGCTGCTACAGATGCTAGAAAGTTAGAAGCATTCTTAAAGTGATGTGAAGGTGCTGTTGCCGAAACTCCAGCACGGGCTGCACACTTTCTAAGTGTTAAGCCTTCATATCCTTGTTCATCAAGAATTTCTTGTGCAGCAATAAGGAGGGCCTGTCGTAGGTCCCCGTGGTGATAGTTCGTATTTGGCATAGGGATCAATTATACCAATCTATCTTTACAGTGTAAAGATGAGTTAATTGAATAAACTTTTTGTCACGCTTGTGGCCACCCTTTTTAATATTATATAAAGTGAATACACTTAGGAATATTGATGCAAGAGGTCTAGTCGGTAACTACGTACCTAAGTTAAGTTAACAATATGGACATTAAAAATATTTTAGAACGTAACAAGAGATGGGTGGAAGAGAAACTTGGTGAAGATGTTGATTTCTTCAAGAAGCTAGGTGAGGGACAGAACCCGAATATTTTATACATTGGTTGTTCAGATAGCCGTGTGACGGCGGAAGAGCTAATGGGTGTTGGACCAGGCGAAATCTTTGTTCACCGTAATATTGCCAATATGGTTATCAGTATTGATCTTAATGCAATGAGTGTAATCGAATATGCTGTTAACTATCTTAATGTTGATCATATCATCGTTTGTGGGCACTATGGTTGTGGTGGTATTAAGGCGGCAATGGAGAGTAAGGATCTTGGTGTTCTTAACCCATGGCTTAGAAATATTCGCGATGTTTATCGCCTTCACCGTCGTGAACTCAATGAAATCGAAAATGAAGATGCTCGCTACGAAAGGCTTGTTGAACTGAATGTTCAAGAGCAATGTATCAATGCGATTAAAACGGCAGCTGTTCAAAAAGCAAACCGTTCGCGCGGGTTAAAAGTTTACGGTTGGGTATTCGATGTTCACACTGGACAGCTGAAAGATCTTAATATCGACTTTGATCTTGTACTAAAAAACATCAGAGAGATTTATCATCTCGACTAAAAGTTTTAGTGAGTGAATTCTCTTTTCAATATCGTATATTGAAGTCACTACCATTAATTCATCGGCCTGAGTTTTTTGAAGAAATTCTTTAAGCTTAGGTGCGACTGATTCAGGTGTTCCTACAAAAGAATATTTCAACATGTGCTCGGCCATGAGTTTTTCATCATGGCTCCAGTATGATTCAATATCATCGATTGGTGCTTGAAACTTCATCTTTGCTCCTCGACGAAGATTTGCAAATGACTGTTTCTGGCTAGTCGCGAGGTACTCCGCTTCTTCCTGTGTATCAGCTAAAATAATATTCACCCCTACCATCGCATAAGGCCTGTCTTGCTGTTTTGAAGGCCTAAATTCTTCGCGATATAAACTAAGCGCATGATAAAGGGCATCAGGTGCGAAGTGAGAGGCGAAGGCATAAGGTAAACCATAGTATGCAGCAAGCTGAGCTCCAAATGTACTTGATCCTAAAATCCAGAGAGGAATTTCAAGACCTGAGCCAGGTGTCGCTTGGATTGGATTTTGCGCATACTCTTTTGAAAAGTATGCTTGTAGCTCTAATACATCTTGCGGGAAGTTATTGGCAGCATTAGCGTCAGTTCGAAGAGCACGAAGTGTTTGTTGGTCGGTACCTGGTGCTCGACCAAGTCCTAAATCAATGCGACCAGGGTATAATGATTCAAGGGTTCCAAATTGTTCTGCGATTGTGAGCGGTGAGTGATTTGGAAGCATTATTCCACCGGCGCCAACACGAATCATTTTTGTATGTGCAGCGATATGACCGATACAAACTGAAGTTGCAGCACTTGCAATGGCCTGCATGTTGTGATGTTCAGCAACCCAGATACGATGATAACCAAGTTTTTCCGCGGCCTGTGCAGCCTTCACACTATTATCAAATGCATCTTTTATTGTTTCACCTTCATTTACGAAAACGAGGTCGAGAATCGATAGTTTTATTTTCTTCATAGGGCCATTGTATGCCCATTATGACTGTCTTCCAAGGATTTTTAAAGTAAAGAAAGTTAACGTTAAGTTAACTTTGACGATGGTCAAAGAAATAAAATTTAAGACATGTTATGTTGATGAAATGAAAGCTATTGAATATATCACAATTTTTGTTGTAATCTTTTTAGTTTATGGATTTGTAACGCGATCTTTTTTTTCTGTGGCAAAACTACAGGAAGAAATGAAGGCCGGCCGAGCTGTGGTTATTGATGTTCGTGAAAAGGATGAGATTGAGCAAGGAATGCTAAAGGATGCCCTTTGGCTGCCTCTGTCAAAACTTCGTTCTGAAGATGTTAGTCAAGAACTCCAAAAGCTGAAGGAGAAATATCCGTCTAAAACATTTTATCTCTATTGTCGCTCGGGAAATCGATCGGGAATTAGTAAATCGATTTTTGAAAAGCATGGTCTGCCGACAGAGAATATTGGCGGTTTTAACTCACTCTCAAGAATTCTTCCAATCAAGTAATTAATCGTACATTGTGATACGTTGGTCACTACAAATCTTAATGGATTTTTCTTTGTAGAAAATTTACACAGTCATCAGCAGTTGTTTCAGATTCCTTGTCCAGACTTAACAATTGTAAGACACTTTGATCAGCCCAAAAAATATTAACAGGCATCTCTGCTTCGCTATCAAAGATATCAATGATCTCAAAGTATTTATTTATAGTAATATTTTTTGCTTCTAATTTTAGCATACAATTTTTTATTATCTTATGGGCCTTTCTAATTCTTCTATATTTAGCGATATCAAATTTTTGATTATCTATGTAGACAGAGCCAAGTTCAATTCCTCTGAAATGGAAAAATGTACTAGTATCCTTAATTAAACGATTAAGCTTCTGTTCTAAGTTTGCTCCTGCAAAAACCTGAAATGTGAAATTGGTAATTAAAAAAATAATTATATACTTCTGTAATTTCATATTAACTCCAATTATTTCCGATGATTCAGTTTGATTTTAAAGTAGCCTCAGAGAGTTGGCAAAATTACAGCTAAACTAGTACGAACTTTGGATTAAATATGTGCTCATTTTTTAACTCTAATTATGTGAATATCCTATTCGTGTGAGTTTTATTTGTTGGGCCTTACGTTTAAAAGGTTGTCTTTGTTGCTCGAATCTATAGTCTAGGAGGGGCTTTGAGCGTTTCGAGGAGAAGAGGAATGTATTTTATTAGAAGAGTGAGAGGGCTAGAAATGGCTAGGGTCTATCAAAAGGCTACGGCAGAATATATAGGGATCGAATTTCCTTTATCTTATTTTCGAAGAAGTAAAATTTTTGGAATTTATGACTCGCAAGGGAAGCTTTATGGTGGTTTTTTGATTGTAATGGAAGGTCCATTGAGATCTTTTGAATCACTACCATCATTAACATATTTGCCAAAAAAAGTGGACCGCTGGGATGTGGCAGAAGTAAATGCCCTGTGGCTTGCATCAGAACTCAGGGGAAGTGTTTATTCTGTAGTGTTCTGGCTTTTTGTTTTGTCCCAATTACTGCTTTCAGGGAGAAAGCATTTTACATATACATATGCGTCGAACAAATATCGTTTAAAAAATTTTTATGCCAAGGCCAGGCCTACTACTATTTATGAAGGAGAAACAAAAATTCTTGAAGGCATGTTTGAAGCTGAGATTGAATCAATCGATATTGTTTCTCGGGTAAATATATTTTTGGCACCTTTTCGCAATATGAACATTATTTTCGGTCGTCTCCTTAGTGGAGGGTTAAGGAAAAAGAAAGTTTAAGGGATAGGGGATTGTGTGCTGTGTCGTCGTTTGCGCACCTTATGGACGACACCCGCGTTTAATGCTATCTTGAAGCATAAATTTTCAGAAAAGGATGACGTATCGTGGCAAAAATTATTTGGACAAAAACGGACGAAGCTCCGGCACTTGCAACTTATTCACTTCTACCACTTGTAAAAGTATTCACGAAGCCTGCTGGTATCGAAGTTGAAACTAAGGACATCTCGCTAGCGGGAAGAATTATTTCTTCATTTCCAGAGTATTTAAAAGAAGATCAAAGAATCACAGATGATCTTGCACTTCTTGGAACAATGGTAACAGAGCCCTCTGCGAATATTATTAAACTTCCAAATATTTCAGCATCACTACCACAACTTCTTGGAGCAATTAAAGAACTTCAAGGACAAGGGTATGCTCTTCCAAATTACCCAGAAAATCCATCTAACGATGAAGAAAAAGCTATTAAGGAAAAATATTCTAAAGTTATGGGTTCTGCAGTTAATCCTGTTTTAAGAGAAGGTAACTCAGATAGAAGAAGTGCTCGTTCAGTAAAAAAATATGCACAAAAAAATCCACACAGAATGGGTGACTGGACAGCTGATAACAAGGCACACGTTGCTCACATGAGTGGTGGAGATTTCTTTGGTAATGAAAAATCAATCGTTACTAATGAACCAACAAAGCTTTCAATTGAGCTTATCGGAAGCGATGGGACGACGACTGTTTTAAAAGATGGTATCTCAACTCTCGCGGGTGAAATCGTTGATGGAACTTTCATGAGTAAGAAAGCTCTTAGAGATTTCATCGAAGCCGAAATCCAAGATGCACAGAAACAAGGAGTTCTTTTCTCGCTACATATGAAAGCGACAATGATGAAAGTTTCTGATCCTGTTATTTTTGGTCATGCAGTAGAAGTATATTACAAAGATGTTTTTGAAAAACACGCAGCAACTTTCAAAGAGCTTGGTGTTAAATCAAGTAACGGAATTGGCGATGTTTACGAAAAGATCGCATCTCTTCCAGCTGATAAGAAAGCTGAGATTGAAGCAGATATCAAAGCTGTTTACGCTGTAAGACCTGCTCTTGCAATGGTTGATTCAGATAAAGGTATTACAAACCTTCATGTTCCAAACAATGTTATTATCGATGCATCGATGCCAGTTGTTATTCGTGATGGTGGAAAGATGTGGAATGCTGAAGGAAAACTTCAAGAAGCAAAAGCTGTTATTCCAGATCGTTGCTATGCAACTTTCTACCAAGCAACAATCGATGATTGTAAGGCCAATGGAAAATATGACGTTACAACAATGGGATCTGTTTCTAACGTTGGCTTAATGGCACAAAAAGCTGAAGAGTACGGATCACACCCAACAACATTTATTCTTCCACATGGTGGAAAAGTTGTTGTTAAAGATGCAGCAGGATCTGTTCTTATTGAGCACAATGTTGAAGAAGGTGACATCTGGAGGATGTCTCGTGTTAGAGATATTGCAATCCAAGACTGGGTTAAACTTGCTGTTAATAGAGCGCGTCTATCTAATACACCAGTTGTTTTCTGGTTAGATGAGAAGAGAGCCCACGATGCTCAAGTAATTACAAAAACTAAGAAGTACCTTGCTGATCACGATACAGCAGGACTTGAAATTTCTATCCTTTCTCCATTTGATGCTCTTAAGTATTCAGTAGAGAGAATTAGAAAAGGACAAGATACAATTTCTGCAACAGGTAACGTTCTAAGAGATTACCTAACTGATTTATTCCCAATTCTTGAACTTGGAACAAGTGCGAAAATGCTTTCAATCGTTCCACTTTTAAATGGTGGGGGATTATTTGAAACTGGTGCCGGCGGTTCAGCTCCTAAGCACGTAGAGCAAGTTGTGAATGAAAACCACCTAAGATGGGATTCTCTTGGAGAGTTCTTAGCTCTTGGTGTTTCTCTTGAGCACATGGCAAATACAACAGGTAATAAGAAAGCACAGGTTCTTGCTGATACGCTTGATAAGGCAACTGAAAGATTCTTAGATGAAGATAAGTCTCCATCACGTAAAGTTAAAGAACTAGATAACAGAGGTTCACACTTCTACCTAGGACTTTACTGGGCACAAGAACTTGCTAAGCAGGACGTGGATGGTGAGCTTAAGTCATTCTTTGCTGCAACAGCTGAAGAGTTAACTGCAAACGAAGAAAAAATCGTAGCAGAACTTAATAATGCACAAGGTGTAGCGGTAGAGCTTGGTGGTTACTTCCATACTGATTCAGCTCTTGTTGAAAAAGTAATGAGACCATCTGCGACTCTTAATACAATCGTTAATAAAATTCTATAATTAAAGTTGGCCCTACTTTTGTGGGGCCATTTTAAATCCTTGCTATTACTCTTTCTCTTTGAACACTATCGAGGTATCTCACGTTACCGATACGATGGATTTTTGTAACCTTAATCCCACAAAAACCAAGAATATCTCTTTTTAAAGATATCGCTGCAGGGTCTCGTAATATATATTTTCGATACCATGCTGGCGCATCACTTAGTAAGTATAGTTCTGCTGTTTTTCCTTGAAGTAATTTCTCTTGAAATGGGGAATCCTTCTTATATCGAAAAGCAAAATTAGGCAGAAGCACTCTATCAAAAAAACCTTTCAATAAAGCAGGGTAGGTAGACCACCAGATAGGGGAGGTGATGATTATATGATCAGCATCTCTAATTTCATTTTGTACAATTTTAAGGTCTTCTTCTAGTTCTGATTGATCGCTAAATCCCTCAAAAATAGGATTGAAATTTAGCTCAGAAAGATTAATGAGCTTGGCGTTCTTCTTTATTTTGAGTTCGTTGGCAATTTTTGACGTGAAACTCTCTAGGTTAGGATGACCATTTAGTATTAGTATTTTCATTTATCCACCTCTTAGTTAATATTTTTAATTTAACAGAGAAATAGTTATTAAAATAATGAATAATTTAAATTATAATTATTAACATTATGAATATAGCAAATATCGATTTAAATCTCTTAGTTATCTTCAAGGCAATTTATGAGAAACGTAATATTTCAAAAGTGGCCATTGATCTTGGACTTTCTCAACCGACGATAAGTCATGCCTTGAATAGATTAAGAGATACCTTTGAAGATGAACTTTTTATTCGTTCCGGTCGTTCGATGATTCCAACATCTAAAGCAAGTAGCCTTGGTCCATTTGTATCAAAGCAGCTGATCGCACTTGAGCAAGGTCTATTTTCTAATCATGATTGGGATGCAAAAAAATCAAAGAAGAAATTTATTCTTTCCGGGACAGCTTATGATGTGAATGTATGCTTTCCTAAACTCATCAAAGATATTAAACATGAAGCGCCTGGGATGCGTTTTGAATTTAAAGGAATTGTTTATGAGGAATTTCTAAAGCGCATGAGCAATGGTGAGGTCGACTTGAGCTTTGCTGCAAACTTAGATCAGATTCCAAATTTTACTATCATGGAGCTAGCGAGGCGGGATCTTGTTCTTATTGCGAAAAAAGGTTCTCGAAGATATTCGAAAAAAGTTTCTATTGAGTCGTATCTAGAGTCTGATCATATTGTGTATGCGCCAACTGAAAAACCAGGAAGTCCAATTGATACAATGCTTAAAGGAATGGGAAAGAGAAGGAAAATAGCTATCAGTACTTCCTACTTAAGTTCAATCCCTTTAATTGTGTGTGAGAACGACTGTCTTGCTTATGTCCCAGATTTTTTTGCAGAACAGATGAAAAATTATTTTCCAATTAAAATCATCGATGGTCCAATTGAGGTGCCAAAGTTTAATCATCAGATGATTTGGCACAATAGTCAGGAATCTTCTGTTGAGCACCAGTGGCTGAGAGAAAGATTTTTAAAGATTTATAAAAAAATAAAATAGGAGTAAATAGTGTCACACTTCAATCATGCGGCGAATACTTGGGATTCAGAAGAAAAAATTAGTATGATGGGAGAGCTTGCGAGTAAGACTCGTGAAAAGTTAGCTCTTTCTTCAAAGGTTGATCTACTTGATGTTGGTTGTGGGACAGGACTTTTTAGTTTTGAGTTTATTGATCAAGTAAAAAGTATTACTGGAATAGATACTTCAGAAGGAATGCTTGAAGTATTTAATAATAAGGCCAAGGGGTTTGATAATATTAAATCTATTAATATTGATCTCGAAAGAGATGGCCTTGAAATGAAGTTTGATCTTATTATTAGTTCAATGGTTTTTCACCATCTCGATCAACCTCAAAAAATGCTCTCGAAATTAGCTTCGATGCTTAATGAAGGCGGACAGATTGCTATTGTTGATCTTGAAACTGAAGATGGCTCTTTTCATCCTCGTCCTAAAGAGATGGGAGTGAAGCATTTTGGTTTTTCAAATGAAGAAGTTGAGTCCTGGGCCGATAGTGCTAAATTAAAAGTCTCGATATCTACAATAAGTACTAGAGAGAAAAACGGAAAAAGTTACGCGCAATTTTTAGCAGTCTTCACTCGTTAATATCTCGCTCTTTACTTATGTGATTGAACTTACCTTTGTTCGTTGTATTGTAGTTATTAAAGATCTTCATCAGATTTAATAGTTCTTGTGAGACGTTGCCATCAGCTGCAGCTTCTACTAGCATTTTTGGTACTTTAAGTTCAATGTGCATTTCTTCTTTATCTGATTTTGGAGATTTTTTAGTGGAGTACTTCATTGCCTCAAGGGGAGTGAGAAAATTTCCTTTGCTATCATAAGTTGAGCGTACACCCATTTCATAATCAAATGTTGTCTGAACTCGAACAGTTCGACCTTCGATTTGATCAGGAATTTCAACTTCAAAAGCATAACGACGATATTCGGTTGCTCCTCGAGAAAAGAGGAATTCTGAATCATTTTGGCTTGCCTCGTTGAGAATTTTAAAAATAATATTAGTACGCTCTAAGGCATTTTTCTCATCTTTTAAAACTTTCTCTTTTAATCTCAAAAGCTTTCTGGTCATATTATCTTTATCCGCATTTGTGGCAAAGAGGAGGCTTATATCTTCAGGGGAAACATTGACACTAAGTTTTTGAACATAATTTTTCCCAAGAAGTTTTGCATAGTCTGAGGTCAATACTTCATCATGAGGACGCGTTTTAACCTCAAGCTTAAATTTCTTACTATGAGGGTAGGCGTAGAAGCTTAGGGTATTTCCAAGCTGTTTTTTAAGCTGGCGAAGATTGAGCTTTTGGATCTTGTTTTTTGTTGTGAATTCAAAAATACTCGGGCTAATTTTTGTAATGCTAATTTCACTTCCTGGAATAAAACCTCTTATTGGCTCACCAATTGGCATTTCCGCAGGAATAAGAGTTCTTACATATGAACGAAGACGTACTTGGTGTTTGGCCCCTGTTCCATCTGTAATCACTTTTGTGTAGTAGGTGAAAGTTCGATCAAAACTTCCCTTTGGAGCTGGAGGGTCACGCATACCAATAAAACCTAAGTGTTTCTTTTCTTTTAATAGGCTTACGAAGTAATCAATACGCTCTTTACCAACTCTTCCTTGGAAATTAATTTTTTCACCATTTCCAAAGTTATTGATGAGGTCAGTGAGGTATGCACTTCCTGAACCATAGTTTTCTTTTGCTTTCCATTCACTTCTAAAAACAGTGGCCAGATTACCACTAAGAGTATCGTTAAGAGCATTGTAATAAGAGAGAAATGACTTCTTATCAATTTCAAGAAAATTCTGATTAAACTCTTTAATGACAAGAGTGCAGCTCTTCCCTGTTTCAATAGAAGAGGGGCTTCTTGCTATAAATGTTGAACAAGAAGTTAATAGAAGGGAAATGAGTATAAAAAGTATGTTTAATATCTTCATCAGTATAATTTTATCGGATGTTTAATTTACTAACTTTCGAAGAAAGTGCTTGAGTAAATGTGTCGGGCTTAACATAGTCCTAATCAAAATAAGTTGCTATCCGATAGGCTAAATATCAAAAATAAAAGGATAATTCGTGGAAGTATTTAAATTAATTTACTCGGTACTTGGTGGCCTTGGTATTTTCTTTTATGGCATGAAGTCAATGTCGGAAGCGCTCCAGCAGATTGCTGGTGATGTTATTAAAGATGTTATCAATAAGTTAACAAAGAATCGCGTATTTGCTGTTATGGTTGGTATTGTTGTAACGATGCTTGTTCAGAGTTCATCTGTTACCACGGTTATGGTTGTAGGTTTTGTTAATGCGAGTTTGATGCAACTTAATCAGGCTATTGGTGTTATCTTTGGGGCCAATATTGGGACAACGGTTACTGGATGGATTATTTCTATTAAGGTTGGAAAGTATGGACTACTTCTTATTGGACTTGGAATTTTTCCACTTCTTTTTGGAAAGTCAAATAAGTGGAGACAGATAGGACGTATTATATTTGGAATAGGGATGATATTTTTTGGACTTAAAATCATGAGTGACTCATTTAAACCACTCCGTGAAATGCCCCAGTTTTTAGATTCAATTAGTTATTTCTCAGGTTTAAATTATGGATCATACTTTGCAAGTATCATTGTCGGATGTATTTTGACAATGGTTGTACAGTCTTCATCGGCGATGCTTGGTATTACAATTGCTCTTTCAACAACAGGAGTTATTCACTTTCACACGGCTGCCGCTCTCGTTCTTGGAGAAAATATCGGAACGACTATTACGGCGCTCCTCGCAGGTGTTGGCGGTAATGTTAATGCCAAGAGAGCCGCTAGAGCACACGCCATTTTTAATATGATTGGGGTTCTTACTATATTCAGTGTCTTTCCTTATTATATCGAATTCATCGATTGGATTGTTCCTGGGGACGCAAATTTTATGAATCCTGAAGGAGAGTTTTCAAATATTGCAGTTCACATTGCAACAGGACACACTATCTTTAATGTTGCTGCTACAATATTATTTCTCCCTTTTCTTCCAAAACTTGCAAATCTGGTAACAAGGATTACTCCGGAAACGGGGGGACCAACTGGTCATCATTTGATTATGCTGGGCGAGCCACGAGACATGATTCCTGCTGCGGCTATTGCACAAGCAAAGGCAGAAACAGATAAGATGAAAGACATTGTTGATAGAATGTATCGTCTAACGAAAGGTCTTCTTACAAGTAAGATCGAGAAGAAAAAAATAGAGTCAGCTCTTTTAAAAGTGAATGATTACGAAAGGATTACAGATAACATTCAAAAAGAAGTTACGGTTTTTCTTATTAAGGTTCAAGAGGTTGCTTTATCCGCTAAACAAAGTCATGAAGCTCAATCAATTATTAAAGTCGTAGATGAATTGGAGTCTGTTGCTGACTATATTGCGAATCTTGCAAATTATACGAAACGAACTAATCTTCAGGAGCTCTTCGCTGCTGGAGCAGGGGAAGACTTCTTTATGTTCTTTGATGATGTTCAAGAATATTATAAGGATGTCACTTCACACGTTATTGAAAATAGGAAAGTAAACTTTCAAACATTGAAAGAAAAGTCAGAAGCATTAAGAGTTGAGGCAAATACAATCAGAGACCGACATCTAGAGAGGGTATCAAAAGGTGACTATCCTGCCCTCACTGCTTTAACGTACTCTGATATGATTGTAGCCTTGAGAAAAATTAGAAGTCACTCTGAAAATATTGCTGAGGCACTTGAAGATAGTAAATGAATTTTGCTTGATAAAGTTGATTGGTTTTTAACCGAATAGAGTTTATGAAGTCTATTATTATTTTCACACTCTCTGTTCAACTATGCTTTGCTAATGATTTTACGCCTGAGATTTCAATGATCAGGCAAATTAATAAAAGTCTTTATGCTATCCCTAAGATAGGAGATCGTCTCAATTGTGGAGAACAAATTGAAACTAGTGGTGAGTGTTCAAAGGTTTTGTCAGACTATATTGAGAATGTAGAGAGCCAAGGATTGTTCAAACTATTTATTGAGGACAGTCCTCGTGAAATGTGCTCAGGTGTCGTTTTAAATGATGATTTTTTTACTGAACCTAGTAAGCTAGATAACTATTTTCAAAAGTATACTTCAAACTTAGTTCCAAGTTTCTTTCAAACTAACTCCGGTTGTTTATCCAATGATAAAATTGGATTGACGGGAATTCGTGATCAACGAGACTTAATCTCGTATTACTATTATGCGAATATGAGAATTTTAAATGATTCCATATTATCGTTGAATTCATTGGCCGCATTAGATAAAAGTCTTGGCCGACCAATTCTTTCGGACGTCGATTGCAAAGAGTTGGGAGAAGTTGGAGAGTATTGTAACTTCTTAAAAAAATGTCCAAATACTGGAAAAGATGACTTAGACTCATTGGTTGTTGAATCTTCTCTTGCTTTAGATGTTGTTGCGAGTTTAAAAGACAAGACCTCTGAAGAAGAGATCGAACAAATAGAAATTGGACTTGAGAGATTATATCCATGGCTCAATGGAAAAGAATTTAAAAAATCTCTCATGGAAAAGGATGATAAGTACACTGTTCAAAGTATAAAAACAGGTCTTAAAAATCAGTTTGAAGTAAGTCGTAAAAAAACACTTGAAAGACTAAGAAAGCATAAGAAGCTAAGTGGATGTGTAAATGCAAACACCTTAGATTGTGATAATTTCCAACAAGATCTTAATGAATTAGTAGAGCATACTCCGATCTCTGATTTTGAGTCAGTGCCAGGTTTAATTGCGAGATCATACGAGAATCGACAGAGTTGTATCAATAATCAAACTGTTTATAGAGATAGTGCAAACGCTTCAATAAACGACCTCTTAATTGGTTCAGGCTTAACAATTGCAACAATGGGGCTCGGGTCAATTGCTGTTGGAAGTGGCCATCTTTTTAAGTCTGCGTTACTAAGCTCTAGGGTAACCTCAACTTCTGTGCGAGCAGCTCCTTATGTAAAAAGTGGTGCTAAAGTTCTTGGTGCATCAATCGCTGGATCAATGGCAATTAAAGGGATTAATGATGCGATCTCCAATTGTGACAAGTATCTCAACCATCTAGAATATATTACAAATATTTCACCCCCAAATGAATCATTTTGTCCTATGAAGTCATCAGATCCGCACATGCAAGTGATGGCCGATTATAAAAGTTGTATAATCGAAAGTGCTCTAGTTTCAATTGATTTTATTCCTGGAGTAAGCTTGAAGGTTCCAGAGTTTATGAAAAAGATTCGTCTATCAAGAAGTGAAGAAACGTATAATCAGATATTGAGTGATGATGTGCTGATGCAGATAGATCCTGACAATATGAAACTACGTTCATTGAGAGAAGAATATGAACTAGAAGAAGTAGGGGATTCTATGATGAACCTCGGTACGAGAAAAAACGGGAAGGGAGAATTAGTTCGAAGTCGCACTTTTTATATAAAAACAGATAAGCGTCGCGAACCTTATCGTGCATTTATAAAGGATGGAAAACTTTACGCTTCAAATGGAAAACTTTTCAATAGTTCTACTACAATGTTAGATAAAGAATTCACGCTAAGAACAACTTTCGTCATCGATAAGAATGGTCGTTTATTTCTTCATCCTAAGCCTGATGTTGGTCGAATACATCACTCAACAATTGTGGGAGGAGAAGATGTTTTGTCCGCTGGTGAATTGATTGTAAAAGATGGCGTAGTTTTAGAAATATTCAATCGAAGTGGTCACTATAAACCAGAGGATGTTCACTTCTATCAAGGAATTTATCTGATGATGAAAGAGGGGCTAGACTTCTCAAAACTTAAAAAATATCCAGACCCTAATGTCAGATAATTAGAATTTAACAGTAGCTTTTAATATGAAATTTCTGCCCATTTTATGTGGTATCGTATTTATTTTTGAAGTCGAGATGTCAGGTTGGTATACACTATCTTTTTCAAAAAGATTATTTATCTGAAATAGAATATAGAAATTTGTGAAGAAACTGTTTTTCATTTCTTTGTTATAGTCAATATTTAATCTGAAATCATGATAAGCTTTACTTTCGGGGTTTAATTTATTCGTTGACTCGGACTTTATTTTTGAAAAGTATTGATCATATAGTCCAATCGATACCTCTTTGTTGAATTTATAATTACCACCGAATTTAATCATGTAGTTGGGAACTTTTTGTGTATCTTTGACATTGCTAAAATTTTTATTCTCTTGATAGGAACTATTGAAATAAAAATCAAATAGAGTATATTTCTTTTGGAATTCTAGTTCGATTCCATTGTAGCTTGATTTTCCAGAATTTTTAAAGTCGTCGTCATTTGTTAGGGTCGGATCAAAGAAAACTCTAATCGAATTCTTTTGCTTACTCGTATAGATTGTAACTGCTCCAATTGTGTCCATGTTTTGATAGTTAAGGCTAAGAGAACTTGTTTCAATTTTCTCAGACTTAAGGTTAGGATTCCCGTCGAGTCCTCCTGTTCCAATTCTTAGCGATATTGATCTTTCAAATCCACTAGGCGCTCTGTAGGCTTGACCATACAAAGCTTTAAGAGCAAAATTTTCATTCATTCGATATACAAGTCCGACACGTGGTGAAAGGTCGTTCGGTTGCTGCTCGGTTTTATGATACTGAGCACCTGCTTGTAACTTTAGAGACCTTGAAAATTCGATATCAAATTGTGTGTAATAATTGTTCGCGACATCATGAAATTTTCTCGTTTCAGCATTGTCGCTTTTGTTACTCCCTGAAACATAGGATATTGAACCACCGAGAATAAAAAAGAATTTATCAGTAAGTTGATTTTTGTATACAAATTCACCAAGTATATCTTCTGCTTTTGAATGACGTTCTTGTTCGTGGTTTGTATCAATAGTGTTTAAAGTAGAGTTGAACTCTATCGAACTAGTTTCATTTAGATCTATTTTATGTCCAAGATTTACGAATTTTCTTCTGTGGTCAATTAAATACGACTTAAATGAGTTGTCTCCTCCTAGTGTAACATCTTTTGATTCTGTTAACATTACAGTTAGTTTAGTATTTTTGTAGTCTGTATCGAGGAGAAAACTTTTGTTTTGAGTATCTTGATCATATGTACCGTATGAAAGGGAGTCATCGTATATATCGTCTTTCCAGTCTGTTCTATTGTCGAATCTTGCTGATATATTAAGGTTCCCATCATTAAAGTTTTTAGCAGTTAAGACTTCAATTAAATTTTGACCAAATTGTCCTTTTGCAACTGAAAGAATATTTTCTGAGATATTCTTTTTAAGCTTTATATTAATTACCCCTTCAAATGCATTAGAACCATAAAGTACAGATGAAGGTCCACGGACAACTTCAACTCTCTCTATTACTTCAACTGGAAATCCATTGAATAGGTCGTTATTAAGGCCTGATGAGTATGATTCTCTAATTGGTCTGTTATTTATTAGTATTAAGATGTGTTTATCTATAGACGAAGAGTGTTGTCCTCTAATTGATGCTGAACCAGAGTCTCGAAAGTCACTCGAAGTAAGACTGTATATACCGGGAATGAATGAAAGAATATCTTTTAAAGATCTTGCACCAAAATTTTTAAAATCTTTTTGTGTTAGAATCGATAGAACCGCAGGTGCTTCGATTAGTGTTTCTTCCTTCAGTGAGACAATGTCAATTTTTAGAATTTCTTCTAGTGATTTATCAAATAAGTCATTGGTCTTAGCGAATGTAGCAGTCGCGAGTACGAATAGGGGAACTAGTCTTTTTACCATGTAAATAAATATCCTTTTTATAAAAGGATAAATTTAAATTGTAGTTAGGTCATCGAGGAATTATTTTCTATGTGGGTGAGTTGTTGATCTATTTGATTTGAATAGTCTTGTATTTAAGTTTAGTAATGGCCCAGTTATGAGCCACACCCTACACATTCAATTATACTTTCTGGCGGTCTAACACCATCAATTTTCATTTTAATATTATGAATTTTACCTCTGATATCCATATCATTCATCATATTCCCAGTTAGTTGTGATTCTAGGTTTTTGATTTCAGCAAGAAGCTCGTTCTTCAATTCTTCCGTTAATGCAGTCATTAAGTCTCCATGTTTTGTTGTGTGTTTTCACATTGTGCAGGATTTTTTGGACTGATGCAAAAGCTCAATTCTAACACTTTCTTACGATGTCTTTTCAGCAGTTTACCCCTCGCTTGTCTTAATAATTTGGCACGTTTAGAATATTTACAGTTTTAACGAGTGAGCATAAATGAATGATGTTGATAACGATCCTCTAAGATATTTCCAGGGCTACCCAGAAGAGCTCAAAGAAAAGGTAGCTTTTCTGGTAAGTGATGAGGAGAACTTCAAAAAGTTTTTCTTGAATAAATATCCAACAGGTCATTCGATAAATACTGATAAGCAACTCTATGAATATGTGAATAGAATCAAGCAAGAGTATTTAAAGAATACGCCCACTATCAGTCGTGTTATCTATGAGAAGCAAAAAGATCTTTTAAAAAATACACTTGGAACGCATACTTTTGTGAGTAGAAATCACGGAGGGAAGTTAAAGAGTAAACACGAGATCAGAATTGCGAGCTGCTTAAAAGAGGCTCCAGAGCCACTCCTAAATATGCTAGTTGTTCACGAACTCGCGCATTTTAAAGAAAAGGATCATAATAGGGCTTTTTATAATTTATGTGAACACATGTTGCCTGACTATCATCAGCTAGAGTTTGATTTACGGCTATTTTTAATTTTTGTCGATCAGAAAATTACTATTTATTAAGTTGAAGTGCATGTATAATGGGCTATGCGCTTAAGCTCTATTATCCCTATATTCTTTCTCGTTGTATTACTTCAATCTCTACCTTCATGTAAAAGTGATGTGGTAATAGATATAGAAGAGTCTTCTTCTTATACTGTTAACTTCGATGGAACACAGGCCTATGGGGTACTTGATACTCTCTGGCGACCAGTTGGAGCAAATTGGGAGATTGAAATTGTTCTTATTTGGGACTCTTCTAAAGCTGCAAATACTTATCCCATCGCAACAGGCTCTTCTGCTACCTCTATCTATATTGATTCTTCTGGGCTGCCTTTGTTTAAATATGAAAATCAATATATCACAGCAAATGTGACTAGACTCACTCATGGAGTTGAGGCGGTGATAAAGTTTTCAGTGTCAGCAACTGAGGTAAAGCATTATATGAATAATGTGCTTGAGGGCACAATTGCGACGACAAAGACTTTATTGAATGACTGGGAAGTTGTGGGGGCGCATTCAAGTTTAAGTTTAAACTACAAAGGAAAAATCAGGAAAATTGTATTAAGAGATCTAGATTCACCTTCAAATACAAGAACTATCGATCTAATATTTAGTGGAAAAGAATTGAATAATCTTAGTTCTAGTTTTGTTAGAGCGAAAACCGCTGTTAATTTTAATTTAAATACAAACTCAAAATTTATTACTTACTAGGAATAGTTATGTGGGGAACAACTGAAATAAATGAATGGCAAAATAAGCAAGAGAAGAAGAGATCTTATAGAGTTGATGTTATTTCTGGTCTTGAACATTTATCGGAAAAGTTTAAAAAGAAGGAGTATGGGATAGTTTCATACGAAGATGAACAATATCCTTTATACTTATTTTCTTCGAAGAATATTGATAAGTCTAAGTCTAGTATTCTTGTGACAGGAGGAGTTCATGGTTATGAAACAAGCGGTGTTCGTGGAGCTCTTGATTTTTTAGCTGAAATCTCTGACGAATACTTAAATGAGTTTAATTTTATTGTAGCCCCTTGTGTGAGTCCATGGGCATATGAAACAATTAACCGTTGGAACTATAATGCTATTGATCCTAATAGATCGTTTTATGAAAACTCACCGGCCGAAGAGTGTCGTCTTCTTATGGATGCAGTAAAGTCATTTGATCTTAAGTTTCTTGCACACTTTGATTTACACGAAACAACGGATACAGATAATACTGTCTTTCGACCAGCTCTCGAAGCGCGTGATGGCGTGAAGCAAGAAGTCTGGGATATTCCAGATGGATTCTATGTCGTGGGCGATAGTGAGAAGCCTTGTCATGAATTTCAAAATGCCGTGATTGATTCAGTTAGAAAGGTTACGCATATTGCTCCATCTGATAAGCAAGGAAAGATTATTGGTGAAGATACAACGGGGGAAGGAATCATTAATTATCCCGTTAAGAAACTTTTCTTGTGCACGGGATTCAGTGATGCTGAGTACACAACGACGACAGAAGTTTACCCAGATAGTCCAAAAACTAATCCCGAGGAATGTGCAAAGGCTCAAGTTGCAGCAATTTTCGGTGGCCTAGATTATCTTAGAGGAATTAAATCTTGTTAAAGCTTAAAATAATACTCGTTCTTTTATTTCTTAGTACTGCTTATGGACAAATGGCAAGTAGTTCATTCTTCTCTGAGATGAAATCTATAAATCCGGCTGTTATCAATGGAAGAGCTTACGGACAGTATAGTGCTTTCTATGGGAAGGATTCGATTAAAAAAAATCAAGTCGTTGATGAATTCTATGATGAAAAAAGTACAACTGATATTGAAGTTGATTCACTATCTTTCTTTCGAGGAGGGAAAGGTGGAGGACTCTTTACCTCTGAGGCAAGTTACATAAAGAATGATGGAACAAGACTTATCATGTTAACCTCTCCAACAACTGACGATACCAGTATTTCAAATGGTGTTAAGTTCTCTCATATGGAAATAGGTTTTGGTATTGGCCGATTTTTCGGATTCGGTGTGGCAAAGCAAAATTATGAATTTGAATCTAAGTTTGAGTTTACATTTTCTGGAAATGATTTTTCTGAAGATAAGAAAAAAGTAATTGATACAACAATATTGAAAGTAGGAGGGGTTTTACCCTTTGGTAATATGCGCTTCTCGTCTTACTATGAAAGTGCATCGCTTGATATAGAAACAAAAGAATATCTTATTATGTCTGGTTATGAAGAGAAGACATCTAAAGATAGCACTGCAATCTTTGGAGTTGCCTTTGGTTATGTTTCAAAGACTCTTCACTGGGAATTTGGATATGAGAAAGGCATGAGTGGAGCGCCTGGCTCTCGTCTTTCAGCAACTGCCGAACTTAATTTTTGGAAGTTGGCCCTCGGGTATACAGGACGCTCCTATAAAGATGGCTTTCAAGATAATGATAAACTTGTTTATAATCAGCTTGTTTATTTGGAAGCTCCAACCACTGCACGTCTCGAGCATATATTTAATTTCTCATATGGGGCTTCTGGAGGGTTTTCTGTCGGTGGGTCAGCAAGCTTTTCAAATACTGAGACTAAAGAAACAAACCCACTTACAAGTGAAAAATTAGGAAAGTTGCCAACTAAGACAAAAACCATGGCCTACAGCCTGAAGGTTGGTTATGTGTACTAGTTTTCAATACTCTGTTTTTATGAGTTAATTGTTTTTAAAACGGTTTGAATAAATAACTTCTTTGATTGCTCGTAGATTTCGATTGGTCCTTTATGTGCCAATTTCATTCTTTCATATTCTTTAGCAACCTCTGGTTCAGCATTGAGATATTCTTTGAAGTCAATCATATCCAAGGCCATTTCATTCGTTCCTTCCAGGATTGTTACTTTTGTTAAAATATTTGAACTACTTGCGCCATGGCGGTAGAAGTTGATTCTTTTCTCATCATTTGAATCTTGAATTGAAAATCCTGCCTTCTTAAATTCATTTTGAAAAATTGAAATCCCATCAAGTGTATGAACAATACATAGGATATCCATGCATGGAACTGCCTTGATAGATGGTATTGCTGTCGACCCAATATGATGACACTGGATAAGATTACTCTTTAAGAGCTTCATTAAACTTTGCATTTCTTTTTCGAAAATCTTTGTCCAAATTGGATCGTAATCAACAAATTCAATCATAACTTTACCTTTGAATATTAGATATTCGCCATTCTTATCACAAATGGTCGCTGCATAAAATAGAAAATATAAACTGATCCAGTTAAATGGGGACAGAATTCTTGATTACTCAATGATTACATAACAATAGATGCAGCTATTTATGGCCGTTCGAGTATTAAACTAATAAATAGTTAATATCCTAGGAGAATTTCCAAAATTATCCCCATTTAACTGGAGCAGTTTATAGAAGTTATAATTGTAGGCAAAATAAATACTGTTCATATGGGCTTGATTGGAAGTTGAAGATACTCTAGTTCACTGTTTTTACTAAGGATCCAATTTCAAATCGTCCAATCTTATTAAATAGGTCTAAGATGAAGTACGGGAAAAAACATGAAAAAGAAAATTTGGCCATTCCAAATTCCTTTCATTATTTTGCTGTCATTTTTGATGATAGTTTACAAGTATGGTGAAAATGGACGAATTGAAAATAATTTCATCAGAGAGCATATTTATCCAACGACACAATTAATATCGAGAAACTTTACAGATTTAAAATTCAAACTAACTCCGCAGAGAAAACCAATCAATAAGATAGTCATCGTGGGAATTGATAGTAACTCCCTCGAAGCAATCGGGCGGTGGCCCTGGTCGCGAGACTATATGGCGCTTTTACTTGAAAGTATTATGCGACATGATCCTAAGGTTGTTGGGCTAGATATTGTTTTCTCTGAAAGAGATCAGCGTGTTCCTGATGAATTGGCTAATTTTTTGAGAAAGAATAAACTTGGGTCAATCATCAATAATTTTGAAACAGATTATATCTTCCAAAATACCATCAAAAAATATAGTGAGAAGCTCGTTCTTGGATGGGTGACAGAGACAAATTGTCGTCCTGCATTTGATCCTGTCTGTCGACAATATATTCTTGACCCTAGTTACGTTGAAGCTCATCCAGTCGATTACCAAAGATTTTCTATTCCATTTAAAAAAGCAGGGTTTGATAACCAATTAACACCTTTAATGTCTATCATTGATCCGATTGCAAATATTGATCTTTTTAATTCAGTCGCTTCTCATGTTGGTGTCTTAAATATCACTCCCGATGCAGACGGTATTGTTCGAAGTGCTGATTTGGTTTTCTATATGGATAATCAGGCGTACCCAGTTTTACCACTTGAAATGGCACTAACTGGAACTAATGATAAGCTTGAAATTGAGTTGTCGGATAAACTTCTGATTGAGAAATTATTATTTCAAAATGAGAAACGTGAATTGAAATTAAATAATCTTGGGAAGCTTAATATTAACTTTCTCGGAGATAAATTTTCATTTCCTTATGTTTCTGCTCTGGATCTTATGGGGGAGGGAGATGAAGTTAAATTAATGGATGGGGGAGATACTATCTATTCTAAGAAAGAGCTATTAAAAGATGCCTATGTTCTTGTGGGGTTAACTGCTGTTGCGGCATTTGATACGAGAAGCTTTCCAACGGGTGAAAATATTCCCGGAGTTGAGGGGCATGCAACAATTCTTGATAACCTTTTAAGTGATACTTATTTTTATACTTATGATCTGAGTACCGAAATTATTATTAACCTTTTAATCATGATTGCTGGTGGGATTGTCTTTAACTATATCTGTGTGCATATGAGTGCAATGAGGAGTTTTGGATTCTATCTCCTGATTATGACTTCTATTGGTTATGCAGATCTTATTTTTTTATTCGAAAAAAATATTAAATGGGAAAATGCATTTGTATTTATTGAGTTTAATATAATCTACTTCCTTGCTGTTCTGATTAAGTACATCATTGAGGAACGTGATAAAAAGTTTTTTAAAGAGGCCTTTGGGAATTATATTTCTCCAGAATTAATCGGGCAGATGTATGAATCAGGATCAATGCCTCAGCTTGGTGGAGCAACAAGACATCTAACGGCGTTTTTTACTGATATTCAAAGTTTCTCTACCTTTTCTGAAGCTTTGACTCCTGATCGCCTTGTTGAGTTATTAAATGAATATCTAACAGTAATGACAGATATCCTGATTAATAATGGGGGAACGCTAGATAAGTATGAGGGGGATGCGATTATTGCGTTCTTTGGAGCGCCTTTAGAATTTGAGGATCATGCGTTTAGGTCTTGCAAAGTTGCAGTGGAAATGCAGGAATCACTTGTAAAGCTTAGACACAAATGGAAGTTGATGGGAGATGTTTATCCTGAATATGTAAGAGAAATGAAAATGCGAATTGGAATCAATACGGGTCTAATTCTTTCTGGAAATATGGGGTCGCGTAAGAGAATGAATTACACTATGATGGGGGATGATGTTAATTTAGCCGCACGTCTCGAGTCTTCAGCTAAACAATATGGTGTTTACATTCATGTTAGCGAGAGCACGTATAACGAAGCAAATGAGAACTTTCTTTTTCGCGAGCTAGATACAATTAGAGTCGTTGGTAGAAAAAGTGCAACTAAGACATACGAATTACTTTGTCGTAAAGAGGATGCTCCAGAGGCGATGCAGAAGCTTGTTCATTTATTTGAAGGGGCACTTATACTGTACCGTGACAAGAATTGGAGAGAGGCCCTTTCTAAGTTTGCAGAATGCTTAATTCTTGAAGATCAGAGATTCCCCGATGTTAAAATTCCATTAAATCCATCACTTGTATATATTGAACGTTGTGAACATTTTATCCTAGAACCACCAGACGAAAATTGGGATGGGGTATTTGAACTTATCGATAAATAGAAATGTTAATAAATGCTTGCACAATCCTTTGAATTTTCCGTACTTCTAAGCTCTATAATTAGTTATGGGCAATATATTTCGAATACTCATTTTCATGATTGTATTTGCAGAGTTATCAGTAGCGGCAGAGGAGAGTAATATCGGTACTGTCGTTGAGTTAAATGGGAAAGTGATATTAACTCGTGACAACAAAAATGAAATTCTAACTGTTCAAAAAACAGTGAATGAAAGTGATAGTATCAGAACTTCAAAAAAGGGATATGCTCAGATCCTCATGAAAGATGATACACTCGTGAAGTTGTCTCAAAACACAAGTCTTAACCTCGTTGAGTTTAAGTCCGAAAATCAAAAAAATCGTCAAGTAACCTATGATCTTGAATTAGGGAAAATAAGAGTCCTTGTAAATCAAAAGTTAGGTAAAGGACACATCAAACTAAAAACACGTGCACTCACGCTTGGTGTGCGAGGAACTGAGTTTCTAGTTAACTCCTATCTTGGCAAAGGGAAGTATGAGACCGATGTTGCTGTACTCGAGGGAGTTGTTGAAATTTTCATACTGAATAAGAATGGTGTACCAGTTCCTGGAATGAATATTCAACTCAATCCAGGAGAATATTTAAATTCCACTAAGGCAAATGAAGTAGGAGTGAGCTTAGCCGTTCAACAAATTCCTTATGACGTTTTCACAGCATTAAAATCAAAAGCGGACACTTTTCTTGAGAATAAGAAAATGAAAGTCATTGAAACTCCAAATTTTGATAAAGCTCCAAAAACTCCAACTAGTAAGGATGAGGATACTAGTAGTGATGGTTCTACAATAAAGGAGCCGACATCGGGCAGCACAGATCTCGAAGAGACGGTCGAATCAAACTACGAAGTAGTTGAAGATGGACTTAATAATCTCAATGATGAATTCATTGAACAGACAATTATCTCAGCTGAAGATGAGCTCGAAGATATCCTTAATAAGGCCGAAGAATCAGTTGATATCTCAATTGATAGAACGGATAGTGATGTTCCAACTTCTTCTGGTGGAGGGACAGATCAGGCAACAGATCAGGCAACAAGACAAGCGGAAAGAGAAGCAGCGAAAGCTGCAAGATCTGCTGATCGTGAAGTCGCACGTGCCGAAAGAGATGCAGCTAAAGCCGAGAGAGCGGCACAACAATCAATTGACAAAGCCGAGAGAGAAGCAGAAAGAGAAGAGAGGAAAAACTCGCGAGGAAACTAGAAAAAGTAGCTTAGCCCAAATTCATAAGATTTCTTTTCAATAAGATCGTTGTTATTCGATCTCTTTCGTTTTTCGTGTTCATATGAACCCTTGATATTTATCTTCTTTGAAAATATAGATATCCTTTTACTTATTGAAACGGAGTATTTGAAAGACCTCTCCTTTTCTATTTCAGATTTTAAAGACTCATACTCTATTGTCGGAGTTATTGATGTTTTTAAAAGTGTCATTGAATTGAAAACCCCAAGAAGCAATCTGGTTTCATTATTCTCTGGCTTTTTATTAAAGTTTTCTTTTCCTAACTCGAGTTCAAAGCTTGGAGCTAGATATTGATTGATATCCCAGAGCTTGAATAGAAAGTTGAGGTCAACTGTTTTTGAATCATTTGTAGAGTCGATATCTTCCTTTGAAAGTGTAAATGGAATTGTCACCTTTAGTGTTCCATATTTTAAAGCCGTTTCTAATGTTGCTCCTGCTGTGTAGCCACTTGAAAAGCTTCTAAAGTTTTCTGATTCATTCGAAATGATATTCAAAAATAATTTAGAGTAAGAAAGGTAAAACTTAGGAAAGATTGAATAGAAGCTACCTTTGTAAAATTCCACCTTTGCTCTAAAGTATGCATTGTTAAGATTTGAATAACGCTTGAGGTCCTGCTTGCTATAGAGAGCTAAAAGTCGATAATTTGTTTTAATTTTGTAAAGAGGCTGGCCTATGAGGTTAAAGCTCGTCGTTACCTGGCTACTTTGGGCGTTATCGATATTTTCAGATTCTTTTAGTAACTCTTTTGGTAGAGCTGATACGTTGGTTCCAAGTGCCCTTGTGAGTGAGACGTGACCTGAATATCTCTTTCTATTGAGTGATTCTAAAATCTTCTGAGAACTTTTGGCATAAGGATTCTCTCCTGTTGGATCTTTTATACGTTGGAGATTTATCATCGCAAGTGTTGGTGCCCCAGATGAGATTTTATTGATAGCTATGTTGAACTCTGTTGTTTGCTTTAATTCCTCATCAGTTAATACTTCAGCATTTTTTTGTAGCTCATACAGTTCATAGAATGCGTCAAAGAACATGCCCATCTCTCCATAGAGACTACTTAGGCTCAAGCGACTTTTTGCAACTTTATACTTATTTTGAATGGCCAGTTTGTAATATTTTATAGCGCCATTAAAAGCACGTAATCTTTTTGAGAATGTTAATGTCGCAGCTTTATCTTTAAAGACAGCTTCATACTTATTTGCAGTAATTAAGATATACGATAAGTATTTTGGGCCTGTTTTTTCTGTTTTTACAAGTTGTGAATAAATATCTGCTGATTCAAGAGGAAGCTTGTTTTTTTCAAGAAGTAATGACCAATAAAATATCAATTTTGAATCAACCTCAGAAATTGCAAAAATATCTTTCATGATCAGGTAACCATCTTGAAAATGATTGGCCTGAAGAGCTAACTTTAGTTTTACATAGAGAAGTTCTAATTGTTGCTTTTTCTTATAGTCGAGCTTAGCGTTGAGATTTTCAAAATTCTCATCTGGTTCCTGCTGTAACAAAAATTTTCGCCAGAATTCTACAACTAATTTGGTTCCATCTTCGATGCTAATATTTGGTTTTTCTTTTAATTGAAGCACTGTTCCGACTTTGATTTCGTAGGGAGGTTTAATGCTATTCCACTTTGCAATCTTCTTCCACATTCCGGCATCTTTATAAAGTCGTAAAGCGATAATATGGAGAAAGTCACCATATTCAACTTTGTAAGTGTCCCCATGGGTCGTCGCTGTCTCTTTGGCAATTTTTTTGATTTCCTGAATTTCTTCTTGTTGAATACTATCTTGCCCTCTAAAAATTTCTTTTAGATTTCCATCCTCTGGTGCAGCGGCTCTGACCGAGTAATTCAGTAGGGTATAGACAATAATCATGAATTTCATTATATAAAAAGATAACATGATCAATAAAAAATAGGTACTTAAAAGCTCTTTGTTCAATCAACGAGCTTTATGTTATAAATGATTAGAAAATTATTCAAAGGTAGGAAATGGCAAAGCGATCAAATCATCGTTCAAAGGTGAAACCAAAGAGAAATGACGAAGATGATAATGAGTATCAATTAACTGATGATACTATTGCATTGAAGAAAATTCATTGGTTCCCAGGGCATATGAAGAAGGCCCTAGATAAGATTAAGACGACTCTTAAAATGGTGGATATTATCCTTGAAGTTCGCGATGCAAGATCACCTCTTGTAACTGGAAATAGAGACATTGATGAGATTGTTGGAAATAAGAATCGCCTGATTGTGATGAATAAAACAAACCTTGCAAATCCCCAAATCGTCAAACTTTGGGAACAGTGGTTTGAAAAGCAGGGGAAGCCTTTCATTTTCATCAATGGTCTTGATAAAAAATCACTCGCAAGAGTAGTCGAACTATCTAAAGCAATAGTCATGGAGAAACGTGATCAGTCTAATCCTGAGGCTAAAGCAAAGAAAAAGTTTAAGATGATGGTACTTGGTCTTCCAAATACGGGAAAGTCTACCATTATCAACAAGCTGGCAAATAGAGATGCGTCCAAAGTGGCGAATAAACCAGGTCAGACACAAAATCAACTTTGGGTTAACGTAAATGAAGATCTTGAAATCTTAGACAATCCTGGAGTTATGCCTCACAGAATTGTAAAAGAAGAACATGGTCTATGGCTTTCAGCTCTTCACGCGATACCTGATACAGTGGTTGATCTTGAAAGACCTGTTATTTACATTCTAGAATATCTTATAAAAGAAGATCCACAGATCCTCAAATCACATTATAATATAGAGTTTGATTCTAATTATTTCCTTGATGTCTTGAACCTAATAGCGAAAAGTAGAGGTTGTCTAAGGCAAAAAGGTGAGTTTGATTATGAAAGAGTGTATCGTCTAATACTTGCAGATTTTAGAGATGGAAATTTAGGTTTAATCAGTTTTGGTTTACCACCACAATAGGAGATTGAAATGAGTGAAGCAGTTTTAAAAATTGAATTTATGGATAAGAATGGTGAAGTGAAAACAATGAAAGACTTTAGTGCAAAAGCTTATTTAGTCGTTAATGTTGCATCAAAATGTGGCTTAACTCCACAATATGAAGGATTACAAAATCTTTATAAAAAGTATCATGACAAAGGTTTAGAAATCCTTGCTTTTCCTGCAAATGAATTTCTTGCTCAAGAGCCAGGAACGGATGAGGAGATACAACAATTCTGTTCGCTTGAGTATAATGTAACTTTTCCAGTTAATAAAAAAATCATCGTGAAGGGAGAAGGGCAACATCCTCTTTATAAATTTCTGACAGAAGAAGTGAAAGAATCGCAAAGATTAGAAGGTGGAACACTAGAGGCGAGACTTACTGATGCGGGTCTTATTACAGGGCGTGCTCAAGATATTAAGTGGAACTTTGAGAAGTTTTTAATCAGTGCAGATGGAAAAGTTATAAAGAGATTTTTTCCTGAATTTGCTCCTGAGCATAATGAGATTACAGAAGCTATTGAAGGTATGCTCTAAAAATATAAAGGCGCAATTTTTATTGCGCCTTATTTTCTTACCAAGCAACTAGACCTAGTTTTTCACCTTTGATCCATTTCTTCATATATTTTTTCTTCCACTTCTTAAACTTCTTTGCATCATATGACCCATTGGCCGCACTTCCAACAATATAGCGAACAGACCTCATGGTTTCTGAACTATCTTTGGAAATTTTTTCTTTTGCCCAGTCAGTAAAATCTTTATCTGTTAGTTCTTGAAATTGAGAACGATATTTTTTCTTATAGATTGAGATCAACTCACTCTCATGGTCTTTGATCCATTTTGCGATCTTTTCAGTCGACCACTCTTTAACAATCTCCTGGCCTTTATTTAGATTTCTAGTGATATTTAAATCATAGGCTGAATAATCCCAAGTATAGAGAACTTTTTCATCGAGGTTATTGAAAATCCTATCAAATGTGTTATTGAATTTGTCTGTAAGTTTTTTTGAACCTTCTATTGAAAGATTCGCTTCCATATTAATATTATTCATATTCTTTCCAGTCCAATTAGTAGAACCTGTAAAGATTTGGAACTTGCCAGTATTTTCATTTGTAATTGACATGATCTTCGCGTGGTTTTGTTCTCCGTGAGTTGCATACCATCTCAAGTTTAAGTGAAGATCTTTTAATTCGTTGACGAGGTAGTGTGCTACTTGTCTATTTGGAGTACCATCTTTAATACTATTGAAAGCATCTTTACTTGGATCAAGCAAAAGCTCAACAGGATTATTCTCGCGACCGTCTTGTCTTGCAACTTTTGCAATCGCATCAATTATCTGTGGGTCAGAAAGGTAGAACATTTGAATTCTAACATGATCTTGAGGCTTTGCCTGGTTAAGTAGTCGAAGCGCTTCTTTCTTTACTTCTATCTCTGAAACAAATTTTGCTTTAACTCCTTCCTCTAAATTTGAAACAAATTCTTTCTTATAAGGTAGAGGAGGGAGAATTTCTGTGAAGTAGCGAGCAAGGTTCTTTGGTGAGTATTTTGGAAGCTCATATTCATCTTTTGATGCATCTGATAGTTGAGCATACTTAGGCATTCCAATTGTAAGAGGTATACTTGCTTGTCGAAGCATACTATGGGCAGCGTCTTCTCTTAGAATACCATAGACAAATTTAGCAAGCTCACCTTTTACGCTGAGGGAAGTATTAGTTGAATCATCACTTCCATTGTGTGGGTTAGCTGAAGAGACCAATGTTTCAAAGTCATTACCATTATTAGTATCTGTAACGAGAATTTTTCTATGATTAGCCTTTAAAAGTGAAGCAGTGAAGGCAACTTCAAGATCGATTTGGTGCCCATCTAATTTACCGGCCGGTAGGTTTATGGCCGCAGCTGTAGTATTTATAATTGATCCAAAAAGTCCTAGGCTTATATCATCAAGTATTCTGCCAACATGACCAATCGTTTCTTGAATCCCTATTTTAGAGGCGGCCTTTGTTGGTAGAAGATCCGAGTAGAAAACGTCGATTCCATTTTTTAAGAATCTTTCGACACTTGGTGATGTTCTTCTTGAGTAAGCTCGATGAAGTGGATCAAGGATAACAGTAATTTTAATATCTGGATTACTTTGTTTCTTGTCTATTAATGTCTTTGTCAGCTCTTCAACAACGTCAAAGTCCGGCTTAGTTTTTGAATACATATTATCAAAGAGAAATACACTCGCGATGATTTGTTTTTGCGCGTTTTTAATCATATCAAGTGCTTTATAAGCAATTTCTCTATTTCGTATACGCTTATGATTTTCGAGATCCATTCCGTTATAAGTCATATAGAATGAAACATCGTCTTCTGAAACAGTAAACCAGTCTGAATTAACAGCGAGTCGATTTTCTCGATTAATCTTCATGACTTCGTCAATTGATTGAAAACTATGTACATTGGAAGCAAGTCCAAGAAGGGTAGCCGTAAGCATGATCTTATTTTTCATAATTTCTCCAATTTTTTGAGAATATAGCAAATAGTTGTTTTTTGTGGTGCGCTGCTGTAAAATTTATATATTTAGAGATGATGTAAGTTACATATTTTCAGAGGTTTATATTGATAAAAATACCTTATAACGAGTTCACATTCTCATTTTCGCGCTCTTCTGGAGCCGGGGGCCAGAATGTTAATAAGGTAAATACAAAAGCAACCTTGTCCTGGAATATGCAAAATAGCGATTCATGTAGTGAGGCAGTTAAAAAACGTTTCACAGATAAGTATAAGAGATTCATTGCTGGCGGTCTGGTGGTAATTAGCTCCCAAAAATATCGAAGCCAAAGTCGAAATGTTGATGATTGTATCGAGAAACTTCATGACTATATTAATGAGGTTCGACTTCCTCCTAAAGCAAGAAGAGAAACTAAGCCGACAAAGACTTCTGTGAAAAAACGTCTTGATAGTAAAAGTATCCGTTCAAAGATAAAAAAACTAAGGAATGAGAAGTTCTAACTTTTAATTAGGTTTTTCAGCATATATCATATTTAAATGAAAATTATCTATGTGCTTATTGTTCTCATATTCAATCTTGAACTATTCGCCCAAGAAGTTCAAGGCCAGATCGTTCTGCTTCGCGGGCAGGTGACGGTCTCTGGCTCTCATGCTTCTAAAAATCAAAAAATAAATGAAGGTGCTATTGTTGAAACAGGGATACGTAGTTTTACTAAAATAAAATTTAGTAATGGCAGTAGTGTTGTCGTTGGTGCAAATTCAAAAATAGTGCTTTCTCAATTAAGTGAAGAAAAACCAAGAGTTTTAAATTTATTGAAAGGAAAAATTCGAGCCGATGTAGAAAAGGCTCAATCTCCAAATGACTACACAATGTTTATAAAAACAAAGACAGCATCTATTGGGGTAAGGGGAACAAGGTTTTTATTAACACACAATAGTGAAAATCTTGTCTCATCGGTCTTAACTTTTGAAGGTGAAGTTCATGAGTTTAAATATTCAGATAAAGAAATACTAGAGTCAGTTCGTATTGGTGACAACGAAAATATTAATATGACTGACACACTATCTGAAGACTTCAAAAATAATGATATTCAAGTTATTAGACGAGGTCAGTACGCTGGAAGTTTTCCAGGCCGAGCTACGGCCACGAAGCCAGTTAGAATCTCATTGAAACAATTTCTTTTACTCGAACAGAATGATAAATTAAATTTTGATAAGCAGGCAAGTAAGCGCGTAGTTATAACAGAAGAGTTAATAGCCGAGGTTGAAAAAGATCTTGTACCATCAGAAGGATCAACACAAGGACGCGACGGTGGGGCATTAGATATTGATACTGGTATATATATATCACCACCAGAAAATGCAGTATTTGATAGAGAAACGAGATTGTATGAAATGCCTAGTTACTTTGGAAGTATTGATGAAGTCACTGGGGAATACCTACCTCCTGAAGGTTTGAGTCTGCATCCGACAGATGGTTTTATTGTCTCAAACCTAAAGAAAGGAGCATCTCTTCTGCTAGAGTTACAGAGTAAATTGAACTCAACACTAGACAAGGGGATATCTAAATTTAAAGATATAACACACACCGACTTTGAAGGTTTTGCTAAATATTTCTACGATACAAATGTGCATGAAACTTACTATGGAGAAAGACGTGGTATAACAAACACGAACTCGATGACTTGGGATCTATTTGGAAGTCTCGCACATCAAACTATTGCAACTGAAAAAATATCAATTCGACCGAAAGTATTTGGCCGTTTAATATATCATAATCGAAGGAAGAGGGCCGATGTTAAGAGAGAAGACCTCTCACACATCGGAGGAGGACTTGAAATTGATTACTTCATTGAAATGTTTAAAAATAAAGCGGCTCTATCTTTAGAAACGAATATTCGAACTTTTTATAAGGATCGAAGAAATAGAAATCAGTTTGATTTTTATAATGAAGATATAGTTATAATTCCTTCAGTCACGCTCAGACCTACGAGAAAAAATATCATTAAGTTTGCTTTTGAAAATACTTGGTTTCAAGGATTTGATAATACAGCAAAAGGAAGATTTCAAAACTATCAAGTCAATATCGTACAGCTAATGGGAAAACGGTATGATGCAATTTATGATTTTGCGTTTTCTAAAAGAGATGATCAAATCATTTCTAACGAAATTGAGTCTTGGACAAATCAAATTACATTGCTGAGAAAGAATTTTTTTGAACGATTTAATGTTGCGCTTGAGCTTGCTTATGAAAAATGGTCGTCGCACAAAGAACTTGAGTTTAAAAAGGCTGATTTGCATCATGCAAAAATTTCTTTGGATAGAAATTGGGGGAATTATAATAAGATTGTATTCTCCTATGAATTTAATAAGCAAAATACATTTGGTAGACTTAATCAAAGAGAGTTGAAGCAGAACCTATACGAAGTTGGTCTCGTTTCAAGTTTTTAGAGTTTTTATATTAAGGAAGTTTTTTATGGGTAAGGGAAAAAGATCAAAAAGTAGAAAGAGTAAAAATAGTGTTGCCGCGATTGGGAAAGAACAAGGTTCTACATTTAACCTCTATATTCTCTTGGCAATAGTGGTGTCTTCCGTTGTTGGTTGGCTTGTTTTTGTAAGCTAAGTAAAAACTGTTAGTTGTGCTAGCCTTGTTTAGTTTGTAATTTATTAGTGATGTTAAATATTTTATGATGTTTAACGTATAGTTTAGGTGTAAAAATATTAGTTATGTATAAAAGTATTCTTTTTCTTTTTTTCGCTATCTGTGTCGAAGCTTCTGATTTGAAGTTAGGAGTTGAAGACTCTTGGCCACCTTATGCTGATGCTAATGGAGAGGGGATAAGTAAAGAGCTTGTCCTGGCAGCATATAAAAGTGTTGGCCTCATACCTGATATTAAGGTTTATCCTTATTCAAGAGTTTTAAATCTAGTTGAAAATGGAGAGTTGATTGGAGGGTTTAATGTTACAAGGCAAGACTCGACAATGGCAAAGTTTCTCTTTGGGGAACAATATCTTTTTAAAGCACCGGCCTCAATTTATTATAATAAAGCGCAATCTTTCTCATCTTTGAAAGATATTCCAGATGGTTTTAATCTTGGTGTCATCAGAGGTTACGAGTATGGCGATGAGTTTGAAAAGGAGAAGGGAAGATTTAAGGTTGTCCATGTGAATACACAAGAGCAGCTTTTAAATATGCTAGCGCGCAAAAGACTCCAAGGCGTAATTCTTTTTGAGCTTGTAAAAGATTATACTGTTAACTTTTATAATATTAAGAGTGTTAAATTTTTTAAAGGATTTCATAATCAGACGTCATTTATATATGTTGCCTTTTCTAAGAAGAATCCAAAGGCAAGCTTCTATGCTAAGAAGCTCGATGAAGGATTGAAAAATATTCGCTCTAGCGGTGAATATGATAAAATTTTTGAGCGTCAAAAAATGATGATGTTTACTGAAATATTTCTTAAGGAAGACTTTTTGGTGGCCGCGTTCCCGTATAAAGAATCTTTCCGTTATCGATAATAACTGTTATTGGAAGAGTCGTAATATTCCATGATTTTGAAATCGATTTATCTTCATCCTTTATAATTGTATAAGGGTAACCATGACGTTTTACAAATTTTGCAATTTTCTTGTCAGTATCCCCAGAACTAATACCATAGAATTTATAAGACTTTGATTTTGGATCTAATTTTAAGCTTTCAAGAAGTGGGAGCTCTTCGATACAACTTGTACACCAACTTGCCCAGAAATTTAAAACGACTTTGCCTGATTTTGAATCTAGTAAAAGATTCTCTTTTTCTTGTTTGTAAATCGGAGCATTGATCGCGTTAAATTTTACTTCATTTGAGAATGTCGATAATGAGATAAGTATCAATATTATTTTTTTCATATCTTATTTCCTATTTATAGTGTGTACTTAGTGCTTTCTTCGTTAAAAATACTTTTCCTGAATTATCAATAATTGTCGCCCAGATATCATTTGTATCATAGAACAATTTCGCGTCGACAATGCTTTTTGTTAAGCCTATGGTGGCCATGATATCCGCATCCACAGTTGTCGAAGAAAGAATCGATATCGAAATAGCTTTCTCATCTTGTGTGAATGTTTGAATATGATTGCCTTTTATATATGTTCCACTTGTCGCAAATGCTTGGTTTGTTAAAGCAACATGTCCGACTGTGTTTTCAGAATTAAAAGGATTTGAAATACCTATACGCCATGGCCTAGGAGAATGAGGTGCGCTTGCTACCCGGAGATCGCCGCCACCATTAATATAGAAGTTTTGAACTCCCTCTTCTTTTAGAAAATGGAAAACCTTATCTACTATATAGCCTTTTCCAATTCCGCCAAGTGATATCTTCATGTCTGGATAAGGAAGGTAAGCGGTCTTTTTTTGCACGTTTATCTCAATGTCGTTGAAGCTATACTTTGGTGTCTGGAAAGCTATGTTAAACAGACCATCAGATAAATCATAATATTTTTTAGAAAGATCAAATAGCTCGATAGTCTCATCATCAATGTCGATTGATCTTTTTCCTGCATATTCGTTTAAGTTATTAAAGAATGATGGATGAAATACAGTGTACTTCTTTTCGAAGTCACTTATGAGAGAGAACGCCTTAGAAAGTAAACAATCACTAATCTTGTCATAAGACTTAATCGTGAATGTTGAATTCATGAAGCGTTCTTCTTTATGAATCATTAAAATTCAATCCCTAAGCTTGCTTGAAGAACATTGTACTTAAGCTTGTTTGAGCGGAAGTAGTGATAGGCAGCGATAGTATATTCAAACTTATCAGTCTTGAAAAGGCTAAGATCAACTTCTCCTCTGTTGAAAGAATAGAGCATACCGAAGCGATTTGCATCAAATGAAGCCTGGTCTGAATCACTTGTCACATATGTTTGAGCGGTAATAAGAGACTTCTTAAAATACTCAACCTCATCTTGTGTGTGATATCTATAGTTAAACTCGAGAAAACCATCATCATCTTGAATCATTTTTCGATACGATGTTTCGATAGTGCTTGCTTTCATTTCCCAACTATCTTTGTAGTAGCGATACTTTAGAGAAATTGAATTCTCATCATTAAAGCCATGGATAAACTGAGTAGAAGCGGCAAAACGATCTCTTAAGGCAGGTAAGTTTTCAGGGTAACGAGAACCGTTTAATGGAGTTGAGTTTCTAATACTCTCAAGTGCGCCTGTTTGTCTGATATAGTTGATATTAAAGTTAATAATGTCTGTATAAGTAAGTATTTGACTTGCTGAAATATTGTATGAATAAACCCTTTTATCTTTGAAGTCAGTCGTTTTTTCATTTGCATAGTCAAAGAGCTTCGTGCTGTCATGAAAGTAATCAACTCCAAGGCCGAGAACAAAATTATCTTTTGCGAATGACTGTTCGTATGCAAGACCACCATTAAAGCTTTTATAGTCATACTCACTACTAAATCCCAGATGTGGCGTAAGCTTAACTTTATTGATTTCTTTAGCATATGAGAAATTGCCTGAAACACGAGATTGATTTCCAATGCCCTTTCCTGATTCTCCAGTGTTGCCATCTAGTTTTGTATCAGATTCTGCACTCCAAGCATCAAGTACAACATGCCCAGAGACATTAGTTGTCGAATCTATTTGGTGAGAAATAAAGAGCATTGGTTCAATGACTGTTAGACCTTCATCTTTTGTACCATCATATACTTGATCACCATTATTTGAGTCTTGATCATAGAAATTAAAAATGAATTTTGATTTCCATTTTCCTGGTAATAGTTTTTCGGCATAACTTGAGTTTGCAATGGTACTCAAAATTGCAAGAATTACTTTCTTTTTAGTTACAGCCACAACCACCACCTACAGAACTAGAACCACCAACGGCACCTTCTCTGTAACTATTGACTTCTTCAATAAAGACGCTTTCCTCTGGAGAAGGATTCGCCTGCATAATGCGACTTGATAATCTCCCACGGTCAATTTGATCAACATTTGCACATGAGTAGAGCATTGTAATAATTAATGTAAGAAATAATAATTTCATTGAGTACATCCTTTCTTGTAATATTATTTAAACTTACTTTCTTTGTCACTATTGACGAATTTGAGGCTTTTTGTCAGGCATTACTTTTGACAAAGATAATTGGACGTATGAGAATTTAGTAAGTTCAAACTTGGAGCGATCATGAAATCTTTATTTATCATTTGTTTGTCATTCTTTGCTCTTGGTAGAGAGAAAATTATCGTCACAGGTTCAAGTACAATTGCTCCTTTATTATCTGATATAGCGAAGGTTTATGAGCGCTCTCACTTAGATACTCGAATCGATGTTCAAACAGGAGGTTCTTCTCGCGGTGTAAATGATGCACGTAAAGAATTATCACAAATCGGGATGGTTTCACGTTCTTTAAAACCTGCAGAGGAAGATTTACAGAAATTTACTATAGCTAAAGATGGAATATCTATTATTTTAAATAGTTCAAATAAAATCGATAAGATTAGCTTCGAAAATATTAGAAAGATCTATCTTGGAGAAATTAAGAATTGGAAAGAACTTGGTGGGGATGATCAACAGATTGTTGTCGTTAATAAGGCCGAAGGTCGTTCGACATTAGAATTATTTGTTCAGTTTTTTAATTTAAAGAACTCCGAAATTAAAGCGGATGTTATTATTGGAGATAATGAACAGGGGATAAAAACGGTTAGCAGAAATCGATTTGCTATTGGTTATGTATCGATTGGAACTGCTGAATATAATCAGTCAGTAGGGGTGCCTATAAAGCTTTTGCCAATGAAAGGTATCGTGGCTTCTGTTCAAAATGTTGCAAATGGAAGTTATCCTTTATCAAGAGAGCTCAATCTTGTCACAAAGATGAAACCAGTAGGGAATATTAGAGACTTTATTAAATTTGCTACTTCAGAAAATGTATCTGATCTAATACGTGAGCACTATTTTGTACCGATATCTACTAAGTAAGAGGGATCTCTACTTCAATTATCTACTTAGATCAGCAGGTGTTCTTTGCTCACTGTCTGTCTTTTTAATATTTCTTTTTCTTGTAAAAGAAAGTTCAAGTGTTTTATCGGGAAATAGTCTATCCATGTTTTATGAGAACTCATGGTTTCCTAGTGAAGGTCAGTTTAATCTTGTTCCGATTATAGTGGCCAGTGTTCTTCTTAGTTTGGGAGCAATTGTGATTGCTCTACCGCTTGGGTTATTTACGGCCTTGTTTACTCAGTTTTATCTTGGGCAGACGAGTCGTATTGCATTTAGAAAAATTATTGAACTTTATACTGGAATTCCATCTGTTATTTTTGGTTTTTGGGGACTCGTAAAGCTTGTTCCACTTATCAATGAGTACCGGCCTCCCGGTCAAAGTATGTTAGCTGGTATACTAGTTCTGTCATTGATGATTTTCCCAATAATTAGTTTGAATTTAATATCTGCCATAGAGATGTCTTCTAAAAAAGTTTTGAACGTGAGCGATGCTCTCGGTTTATCTCGTGAAACTTATATTTGGAAAATACTTTTCCCAAATATAAAAGGTCATTTCCTTTCATCATCTTTAATTGCACTAGGAAGAGCTTTGGGAGAAACGATGGCGGTATTAATGGTATGTGGGAATATTGTTCAAATCCCTGGAAGCATCTTTGATCCAATAAGAAGCTTAACAGCAAATATTGCATTGGAGATGGCCTATGCAACTGGCGCTCATCGTTCAGCTCTTTTTCTTTCCGGTCTTGTTTTATTTTTGCTGACACTTGCCATGTTTTTAATTTTAAAATCATTGAAGGTTGATAATGATGAATAGAATTGGGAAAGTACTTTCTTGGCTTTCGGGAATTTTAGTAGTGATGATCTTGTTTTCAATTCTTGGAGATATTGTCGGCGTTTCTTTTAAATATATCGATATTAATTACTTTCTTGAATCCTCTATGTCGGCGGGTCGAAAAGGGGGAGTATATCCAATTATCGTATCAACAGTTGTTATAACTGCATTGACAGTTGTTTTCACTGTTCCATTAGGGTTGTTAGTGGCCATTTATCTTTCGAAACACTTTCCTAAACAGAGTGCTTTCTCTGGATATGTTAGAAGTATGGTTCATGTACTTTCCGGTGTACCGTCTATTGTTTTTGGTTTATTTGGAAATGCTCTTTTTTGTGTTTATTTTGGAATGGGATTCTCGTTGTTTTCTGGTGCACTTACTTTAAGTTGCATGGCCTTACCCTTGTTTATCAGTTCCGTAGAAAAGGGAATTAGTTCAATTCCAAATAGTATTCTGCAGACAACTAAGTCCCTTGGTTTAAGTCTGTATACAACTTATCGATCAATACTTATTCCCATATCAATACCGAGTATCATTGCAGGACTTGTTCTAAGTATTGGTAGAGCTCTCGCAGAAACGGCTGCTCTTATCTTTACTTCTGGTTATGTCGATCGTTTACCTGAATCTATTTGGGATTCAGGTAGAACTTTATCTGTACATATTTATGACCTTGCAATGAATGTTCCTGGTGGTGATATCGGCGCCTATAAATCTTCATTTGTTTTGATCTTATTAATTCTTTTTATTAATTCAAGTTTTTCGATTTTTGCTAAAGCAGTTTTTGGAAAGGGGAATACTGTATGAACTATCCATGGAAAACGCATTTAGAAGATTCTCCATGCTGTCCGCCATCTCCAGTGATCGAAGTTAAAAATCTTTCGCTGTTTTATAAAAGTGTATGTGCCTTTAAAGATATCACCCTAACTGTAAATCGTTTTTGTGTCACCGGAATCATAGGTCCAAGTGGTTGTGGAAAGAGTAGCTTTCTTCAGGCAATCAATCGATTGATTGAAAATATCAGTGGAGTAAAAATCACCGGTGATATTATAGTAGATGGAATAAGTATCTTTGACAGTCGAGTCAATCTTGTCGGTCTTAGAAAGAAAATTGGATTAATCTTTCAAGAGCCAACACCTTTACCGTTAAGTATTTATGAAAATATCGCACTCCCTTTAAAAGAGCACCATTTTGATAATATAGATGATCGTGTAAGAGAGGCACTGAGTGATGTTGGCTTGTGGGATGAGGTTCAGGATAAATTACACCAGTCAGCATTAAAATTATCTGGTGGACAAAAACAGAGGTTGTGTATCGCTCGTAGTATTGCCCTTGATCCTGAAATTATTCTACTTGATGAGCCATGCTCTAGTCTTGATCCAATTTCAACGGAGATAATTGAGAAATTAATTATTAAGCTCAAATCTCGATTTACTATTGTTATCGTGACTCATAATCTCGCACAGGCTCGACGTGTTTGTGACCACCTCTGTGCATTTTGGTACGATTTTGAAAGCAAGAGTGGATATTTGTTGGAAGAGGGAAGTAGCCTCGAAATTTTTGATTCACCAAAAAGTGCAATCCTTGAAGATTATATTGGTGGAATTCGAGGCTGAGATTATTTTGTTTTTGAGCAGCTTGCTCCACCTAGGACACAAAACTCCGCGCAGAAGCGATGATTTAAATAAACTTCTTTTGAACTCTCAGAGAGAGTTTTTCCTAGAACAAATTTATCGTCATATGCGAGTAGAGTACAAGGCATAACAACAGGAGAAGCTTCTCCTTTACGTTTAACTATCATTCTCTCTGATGCACACATTTGATCATCAGGACTTTTATTAAGTATTCCCCAACATGCGGTGGTAATTTCAGGAACATCTCTCTTACTATCCATCTCTGGAAAGATGACAAGCTTATCATTAAGATCAATATTTATCTTGGCATTTAAGAGAAGTTCTTGATGACCGAGTAGAGATTCTTCCTGACTTTCTTTAGAGAGGGATCTACTTGCAATCGAGAGGTCAAAACCATGGTCAAATAGCCATTTAAGTTCATCAAGGGTTCTATCAAATGCACCCGCTCCTCGCTCTTGATCATGAAGCTCTTTTGAAAAGTGATCAAGGGAAACACGAAGCTTTAATTTATGACCAAAGAGTTCTTTAAGTCGAAGTAGTTCTGGACGATGTTTTTTGATTACTCTATTGGCATTTGTTAGGACTAGAAGTTCGTGGCCTCTTTTAAGAACCTCTTCTAAAAGTCCTATTATAGAGGGATTTAAAAAGGGTTCTCCCCCTGTGAAACCAATACTTGGTAGACCTTCAACCTCATCAAGATAAGGAATAATATCTGAAACACTCAAATATGAGAGTCTATCATTTTTAGGCGATGACTCTATATAACAATTCTTGCATTCAAGATTACACAGTGTCCCAGTATTAAACCAGAGAGTCGAAAGTTTATTTAGTTTTACGCTAGCTCTCTGTTCGCCCTTTGCTGTAGTATGCATATCTTGAAACTTTAACTGTTCCACTAGCAACAACTCCCTGCTCCTGAAGAATCTGACGAGATCGTGACATGAGCGAATGGGTTTTCACTTCCACACCCTTCAAAAATTCCATAGTGTGTTGAGAAATCACCAATAAATTCAAAGTGCTTCTTATAACGTGATTCATGAAGCATAAGGTATGTATTTCCACAGACAGCTTCTACTTTTCCTTTTGCAAAGAAGTGACCAGTATCTAGTTGAAAACTATTTGGAAGATCATCTATTGTTCCTTTATAGATAACTGCTTGGCCGTAGTCTTCACAGTCTGTTTCAAGTTCAGCAATTTTAAATAGACGATAAGTAACAGAGTAGAATTCGAATCCTTCAAGCTTTTCTTCTAGTTCTTTATTTTCAATTGTAATGGGAGCGACTTCAACAACTCTTGGGTCTTGGAATCCTGCTTTTTTTGCAAAAGTTAGAAAGTCATTCCAATATAGGGCTCCACCTAGACATTCCCCATAGATTACAGGATCACTAGCAAGTTCCTTAGGAATTCTCTTGTTAACATAAACATCAGAGAAGTACATTTCTCCACCTTGCTTAAGCTTGTTAAAACAGTCGCTAAGAACTTTCAGCTTATTTGTAGAGAGATTTATAACACAATTTGAAATAATTAAATCGAGAGAATTGTTATCAATATTTAATTCGTCAAGTTGCTCGATATGACCTTTCTTAAATTCAACATTACTTTTTTTGTAACCAAACTGTTCTGTGTGATAGTCGATATGTCTATTGGCGACAGCGAGCTGCTCATCAGTCATATCAACACCAATAACATAGCCGTTCTCTCCAACAAGCTTACTTGCGAGATAGCAATCGCGTCCACTTCCAGAACCAAGATCTAAGATACGAAGTCCATTAAGTTCGGAGGGAATAGTAAGGCCACAGCCATAATATTTTGTCATAACTTCATCATGAATCTTTGCTAGGATTTTCTTTATCTTGTCTGGATACGTAACCGCAGTACAACATGCATTTGTCTTTAGGTCACTTGAGCTTTGAAGTTCTTTTCCATAATAATCTTGGACGGATTTAGTCGTGTTTTCCATTAATACCCCTTTAATATTTAATAAGTGTACCAAAATTTATTTTTATTACAAAAAAATGGAAACAAAATGTCCATTTTCTGCACTTAATATGAAACTATTTAACTACTTAGTTAACAAGGGAAAAATTAGTGAAAAGATTCGGACCAAAAATCGTAGTCTTGCTCATATTTGTCGGGGCTATTATTGCATATAGACATTATAACTTAGGGGAATTACTCACTCTTGAATTTATCAAGGCAAATCAAGGGAAACTGCAGGAGTATTACACGGGTAATCAACTCCAAACGTTATCGATATTTTTTGTGCTCTACGTTTTGACGACAGCGCTTTCTCTTCCTGGAGCGACAGTTCTAACTCTACTTGCGGGCGCTCTTTTTGGTCTATTCACGGGATTTATACTTGTAAGTTTTGCAAGTACAGTGGGAGCTACCATTGCATTTCTAATTTCTCGATTTATTTTGAAAGATTATGTTGAAAAGAAATTTTCAAAACAAGTTAAAGCAATTAATGAAGGAATTGAAAAAGATGGAGCTATCTATTTGTTAAGCTTACGTCTTATTCCTATCTTTCCATTTTTTGTCATTAATCTTGTGATGGGGTTAACAAGTATAAGAGTGCTTACTTTTTATATTGTCAGTCAGCTAGGGATGATTGCAGGAACTCTTGTTTACGTTAATGCAGGACTTCAACTTGGAAGTATTAACTCTCTTTCTCAAATTTTTACATTTAAACTTTTCGCCTCATTTGCACTTCTTGGTATCTTCCCATTAGTTGCAAAGTTTTTAATGAATGTTATCAAGGCTAAAAAAGTTTATTCAAAATTTATTAGGCCCAAAAAATTTGATTATAATATGATTGCTATTGGAGCTGGTAGTGCTGGTTTGGTTACTGCTTATATTAGTAGTGCTGTCAAAGCGAAAGTCCTTCTGGTTGAGAAGCACCGTATGGGAGGTGACTGCTTAAACACAGGATGTGTTCCTTCCAAAGCATTGTTGAAGTCAGCGAAAATTATTCATCAAGCCAAAAACTCTAAAAAATACGGAATTGATAAAATTGATGTTAGCTTTGATTTTAAAAATATTATGGGCCGAGTTCATAAAGTTATTAAAGAGATTGAACCTCATGACTCAATCGAGAGATACACTAAGTTAGGAGTCGAATGTGTTCAAGGAGAAGCAAAAATTCTTTCTCCTTGGGAAGTCGAAGTCAATGGCAAGGTTTATACTACTCGAAATATCACTATCGCCACTGGAGCCAGTCCATTTGTTCCTGCGATGCCTGGAATTGAAAATATCAATTTTCTAACTTCTGAAAATCTATGGCAACTCGATCATCTACCTTCAAAATTAATTGTGCTTGGAGGAGGACCAATCGGCTGTGAGATGGCCCAAGCCTTTAGTCGTCTTGGTAGTTCTGTGACACAGGTAGAGATGCAAGAACGTCTTATGCTTGGTGAAGATCAAGTGATTAGCGAAATAATAAAAAAGAGACTGGAGAGTGAAGGGGTTAATATTTTAACTTCAACTAGGGCGAAAGCATTCGTCGTTGAGGATGAAGTAAAGTACTTGATTGTCGAAAGGGAAGGTGTGGAGAGTCGCATCGAATTTGATGAAATTCTTATCGCTGTAGGGCGTAAGGCAAATGTTAAAGGTTTCGGGGTTGAGGAGCTTGCTATACAGTTGCGTACAAATGGTACAATAGAAGCGAATGATTATATGCAGACAAATTATCCAAATATCTATGTTTGTGGTGATGTGACAGGCCCATTTCAGCTTACACATACAGCATCACATCAAGCATGGTATTGCGCTGTTAATGGACTTTTTGGAAAGTTTAAAAAGTTTAAAGTTGATTACTCTGTTATCCCATGGGCAACTTATACGGATCCTGAAGTGGCGAGTGTTGGTCTAAATGAGAAGCGTGCGACAGAAGCCGGTATTGCTTATGAAGTTACGGAATATGGAATAGATGACCTTGACCGTGCAATCGCTGACAGTGAAGATCATGGAGTGGTGCGAGTGTTAACAGTACCAGGAAGTGATAAGATTTTAGGAGCAACAATTGTTGGTAATCATGCCTCTGATCTCTTGTTAGAATTTATCGCAGCAATGAAACATGGTTTTGGATTGAATAAAATTCTTGGAACTATTCACATCTATCCGACTATGGGAGAGGCGAATAAGTATCTTGCAGGAAATTGGAAACGCAAACAAACTAAGGACTATATTTTTAATATTTTAAAGTCATTCCACGAATGGAATCGTTAAGGGAGAATTTGTGAAAACTATTATCAAATCATTTTTAGCTGGCTTTTTATCGACATTGATTTTTCACCAAGGTGTTTTTGGACTCTTCTATCTTTTAAAGATAATTCCAAAAGCGCCTTTTAATATGTCGCCAACAGAGCCTTTTGGAGTTCCTGCTGTAATTTCACTTTCGTTCTTTGGTGGTTTGTGGGGAGTTGCAATATGGAAGCTTGTTCAAAATGATAATGGTCTTAAACATTGGATGAAGTCCCTTATTTATGGAGCGGTTGGGCCGACTGCTGTTGCTTTTCTTGTTGTTTTTCCTTTAAAAGGTGTTGAGTTCAACCCTGTTTTTGTCATTTTTGGGCTCATTCTTAATGCCGCTTGGGGGGGAGGGAATTCACTACTTATGAAAGCAATGAAGAGGATTTGACATTTTCTTAGGTTTTTTGTCGATAGATTGTGTTGATAAAAATCCTCCTTGTTGTATAAGAACGTAAATCGAATCTTGGGGGGATGATGAAATATCTAAAGCTTATAACTTTGTCTTGTTTATTAACAATTATGCCAATTCAAAATAGTCGTGCTGCTGTAGCCGGTATCGCTGCAATCGCTGGTGCACCTGCTGCTTCAGGGATAGCCTTAGCCGGTTTAGGGTCTCTAGGTTTCGGAGTTTTAGGGACACTTAGTGCATCTACATGTGATCACGGACATTGTAATATAGTCCTAGCATTTTTTGGAGTAATTGGACTTGTTCTTTTAGATAGTGATACCGCAAATTTTGAATTCGTACAGATTGAGCATAATAAGATCTCTGAATTTGGACTTAGTGATGAAGAGATTGAAATTTATAACTCTGAGATAGAAGAGGTTAATCTTGTTTTTGCTGAAGTCCAGTCTCATCTAACTAAGGATTCAAGTGTAGAGGATGCCAAAAATCTATGGGAAGAACATAAGGACTTGTTGTCTGACGAAACTTTTAAGGTTCTTAGTGTTTTGGCCAGACAAAAATAAAATTAAATTGGTAGTAAAAGGATTTTACTACCATTTATTTTTTTATAAGAGTTTCTATCAGCGAATTTTTTTTTTTAATGGTTTGGATAAGAATGCATTCATTCCAGCTTCTTTGCACTTGATTTGATCTTCTTTGAAAACGTTAGCTGTCATGGCTACGATCGTAGGTTGATAGTTGTCAATTTGTCTGATCTCTAAAGTCGTCGTGATTCCATCCATTGCTGGCGACAGAGCATTTGTAGCCAAATTATTGTAGCGTTAGTAATGCGAGCTTTTGATTCACTACATTGTCTTCGACGATGAGAATATTATATGGAAATTCTTTAGCTAATGTTTTTTCATCGAAATCGATAGCTTCATTTTCTGTAGATGTGCTTACTGTCTCAATAGGTATTTCAATCGGAAAAGTTGAGCCTTTTTGAAATACACTTGATACTGAAATGGAGCCGTTTAAAAGTCTTGTTACCTCTTTTGAAATTGAAAGGCTAAGTCCTGTCCCTCCAAATTTTCGTGTTATTGATGCATCAGCTTGATTAAATGGATTAAAAAGATTTGCAATTTTATCTTCTTCGGTTCCAATTCTTTATGACGCTCTTTCTCATTCGCTGGTGTTTTAGGTTTTATCATATTAAGATTTATCAACTTTAATAGTGAAGAAGTTTAACTTAATGTTGTTTAGACAGGGAATGTAATAGCACTATGAAATACTTTATCGATATAAAAGATGAGTGGAAAACTTTAGTAAAGCAAAAGATGGGTTCTTATAAAGAGTTAAATGAAGAAGTAGACTTCGATAACCTTGAAGTCGATATTCACAATGCTTCGTGGTGTCCAGATTGCGAAAGGGAGGTGACTGATCTTTTTGCTTGGTTAAACGTTGTTGAAAGTGATTTGATCAAGTTAAATATTTTTGAATATGAGGATAAGGAACTTTATAAGTCTCAAAAATTGAATGGCTGCTTATCTATAAAGTGTCTCCCAACAATTATTTTCAAAAAATCTGGTCTAGAGCTACTTAGAGTTGAGGAGATATCCGATAATAACTTTTTAAATGAAATTCAAAAATTGTATACAAAATTAGGGAAAAAATGAAAAATTATTTTTATGTTTTACTATTGTTAAATTTCGTTGCGTGTTCAACAAATAATAAACCAATTCTTTTAGAAACTGTTAGTGAATTCAAAAAAGAAAACCATTTGGCCACCTCAAAAAAAGCAATGATTGCCACTCAAGGGAAGTATTCAACTTCTGCGGGAGAGAGAATATACAAATTAGGTGGTAATATTATCGATGTGATGACAGCTGTTTCATTTGTTATCTCTGTTGAAAGACCTCAGTCCACAGGAATTGGTGGGGGAGGCTTTCTAATGTATCACCATGCTAAGACAGGAAAAACATTTGCCTTCGATTTTAGAGAGAGGGCACCCTTTCTATCCGATTCTCGAATGTTTGTAGATGAAAAGGGCAATGTAATAAAAAACAAGTCAGTGAATGGAATTTTTTCTGTAGGGACTCCTGGATTGGTCGCCGGTATTTTAGATATTCATAAAAAATACGGTAAGCTACCGTTAAAAGAGGTTCTGGCGGACTCAATTAAACTCGCAAAAGAAGGAATGATTGTTTATCCAGAGCTTGAAAAGGCTCTAGTTCAAAGAAGGAATGTTCTTTGTTTGTATGAAAGCTCTAAAAAGATTTTTTGTCCAAACGGTAACCTTTTAAAGACTGGTGATTTACTAGTACAATCTGATCTCGCAAAAACAATTACTCTTATAGCAAAAAAAGGAAAGAAAGAGTTTTATCGTGGTTCTATTGCCAAAAAGATTGTTGCAACTTCAAAAAAATATAAGGGTCTTTTAACAGATGTTGATTTTGCAAAATATGAAGTGAAAACAAGAGAGCCTGTTGCTGGAACTTATAAAGGAAAAACTATTCTATCAATGTCTCCTCCAAGTTCTGGAGGGATACATATTATTGAGATTTTAAATATACTAGAAAGATATGATTTGAAGTCGCTTGGGATTTATGACCCTAAGGCGATTCATTTGGTATCCTCGGCGATGGAATTAGCATTTGCTGATCGTGCAAAGTATCTTGGTGATAGTGACTTTGTACAAGTTCCAATTCGTGGTCTAACGAATAAAGATTACTCAGATAAACTTGCTTCAAAAATTAATGAGAACAAGGCATTTTCATTTGATGAAGTAAAAGCTGGTGATGCTCCAAAGTTTGAGCCTGATCATACGACTCACTTTTCGATTATGGACAATGAAGGAAATGTCGTTGTTTCAACTCAAACAATCAATGGTTACTTTGGTTCAGGCCTTGTCGCGGAGGGAACTGGGATTGTTTTGAATAATGAAATGGATGACTTTGCGAATAAAGTTGGTGCACAAAATATCTTTGGTGCAGTTGGCGGTGAGAAAAACCTTGTCGAGCCAGGAAAGAGACCGTTAAGTTCAATGTCGCCTACAATTGTCTTTGACGGTAAAAAACCATTGATGGCAGTAGGTACACCAAGTGGAACAAGAATTCTGACTTGTGTTATGCAAACAATTTTGAATTATTTTGAATATGAACTTCCTATTTATGATGCGGTAGCGACAGCAAGGTATCATCACCAATGGCGCCCACATTATATCAGATTTGATGAAGGTGCCTTAACTTCTACAAATCGTGAAGCTCTAGAAAAAATGGGGCATCAGGTTGAAGAGAAGAATCTTGGATGCCGTATTCAAGCTGTTGTGAACGAAGATGGCGAACTAATCGGCGTTTCTGATCCTCGTGGCGAGGGGAAAGCTCAAGGGCTGTAAATATAATCTAGTTAACATGGACATTTTCAAAGATATCTCCTAAATTGAATACTTAATTCAGTTTGGGAGATTTATGATTTTTTTATCTAAGAAGAAAGATTGGCTTGGAAATATCCGCGGCGATATTTTATCAGGTCTTGTTGTGGCACTAGCTCTAATTCCAGAAGCGATTGCATTTTCTATTATTGCAGGTGTTGATCCTAAAATTGGACTGTATGCATCTTTTTCTATTGCTGTAACAATTGCAATTGTTGGTGGAAGACCAGGTATGATCTCTGCTGCAACTGGTGCGATGGCGCTTCTCATGGTAACTCTTGTTAAAGATTATGGTCTTGAATACCTATTTGCTACGACTATCCTAACTGGAGTCCTCCAGATTATTGCTGGCTATTTGAAACTTGGAAGCCTAATGAGTTTCGTTTCTAAGTCTGTTGTTACTGGTTTTGTTAATGCACTCGCTATTTTGATATTCATGGCGCAATTACCGGAACTCACTAATGTAAGCTGGCAGGTTTATGCTATGACGGCTTCAGGACTTGGTATTATTTATTTATTTCCATATCTTCCAAAGATTGGAAAAATTATTCCATCTCCACTTGTGTGTATTTTAGTTTTAACAGGTATTTCAAATTATTTGGGCCTTGATATTAGAACTGTTGGGGATATGGGGAAGCTTCCTGATGCTCTTCCAATTTTTTTAGTTCCAAATATTCCATTTACTCTTGATACGCTGTTAATTATTTTTCCATATGCTGCAGGTCTAACTATTGTAGGTTTACTTGAAACTTTGATGACGGCAACAATTGTTGACGATATGACTGAAACTACCTCTGATGGAAATAGAGAGTGTAAAGGGCAAGGGATTGCAAATATTGTAACAGGTTTTCTAGGTGGTATGGCCGGTTGTGCGATGATTGGCCAATCAGTTATCAATGTTAAGTCTGGTGGTCGTGGAAGATTATCAACTCTATTTGCTGGTGTAATGCTTCTGATTATGGTTGTTTTTCTTTCTGAGTGGATTTCTAAAATTCCGATGGCCGCTCTTGTTGCCGTTATGATTATGGTTTCTATTGGAACATTTAACTGGTCATCATTTAAAAATTTAAAAGTTTATCCAGTATCTACTAATATCGTGATGATTACGACTGTCGTGGTTGTCGTTTGGACACATAATCTCGCTTATGGAGTATTTGCAGGAGTTCTTCTTGCTTCATTATTTTTTGCAAACAAAATAAGTCACTTCATGTATGTTACAACAGAGAAAGATGAGTCTAATGAAACTTTGAAATACGTCATTCATGGCCAAGTCTTTTTTAATTCATCAGATAAATTTATTGCGATGTTTGATTATAACAATGTACCTAAGAATGTTTTGATTGATCTTGAAATGGCCCACTTTTGGGACATCTCAGCAGTTGCTGCTCTTGATAAGGTGGTATTAAAACTAAGGAAAGAGGGCGCGAAGGTTGAGATTAAGGGCTTAAATCAAGCTTCTCAAACAATAATTGACCGCTTTGGTGTACACGATAATCCTGAAGAAATTGACCGTATTCTAGGCGGTCATTAAAAACTATTTTAATGTGAGTCGAACCGCCCTCAGTGGTTCGGCTTTTCCTGGGATGTTGAAATTTAACTCTTCAATATCCCAATCTCTTAAATAATCATCTGAAAGCAATTTGTAAAATTTTTCACTTATTGCAAGTTGCTGCTCATCTGCTAAAGCTTGTAGTTTTGCAGAGACATTGACTGTATTTCCAAAATAATCGACGCCAGTATTTTGATTAACTCCAATGGCCTTACCGACATGGGCAGATATTCTAAGATCAAAGTCGAAGTTTGTATGTTTTCTATCAAAATATTGATGGAGATTTTTACTCGCTTGGATTGCATGATTTGGTGTGGGAAAAGATGCCATTACTGCATCGCCAATTGTCTTTATGATAACACCTTCTTGCTCTTCAAATATGCGATAGACATCATCAAAATGAGATTTGACCTGCAAGTAAGCTTCTGTGTCTCCAACTCTTTCATATAGTCTTGTCGAAGACACAATATCTGTAAACAGAACAACTTGATCGCCTAGATAGAGTTGAACTCCATTACCAATTTTCTCATCTTTAAAGAAATTTCTAAACTCTCTCAAAGAGAAAATTTCTGCAGGTTCAAGAAAATAAGGGTTTTTAAAGCGCTTTTCAAGAACAAAAATTTTATCTTCGTTATCATGATTGGTGAAATTTAAATTAAAGTCGTTGTTAGACTTTATCTCCTGTGGTTCATTTGTCTTCCAATCAATCACTTTACTTTCATTCTTAGATACTGAAATTGAAAGACCCTCAGTTTTTGAGATACTTCTCACAATATACTCACCATCTTCAAGACTCAGGTTTTGTGTTATTGTCTGACCGGATTTTATTTTCCACTGGGCATATATTTGTTTTTTCTTCGCTGGTTCGGCAGCACAAAACTGTAATTCTTTTATTGCCCTAATGTCAGGATTAACTTTGAATGTCACCTCGATCGCGCGCTCAAAATTAGTTTCAAATTGAATCTTACAAGCATCACACTCATCCATTTTTAGAAGGTTGACGAGATTAGCCGTCTCTGTTCTTGGTCCGTGACAAGAAGGACAAATGATATCCCAACTCAAGTCAAAAACTTTACAGTGCGACAAAATGATAAAGTTTTTTATTAGCTTCTTAGAATCAATATCCCATTTCTTAGCAAGTTCCTTTACTCTTAAGCGGTAGAGGTCAAGCTCATCTCCTTCAGAAATTAAAGCTTCTATTTTTTTTAGTAAAGCTCTCTCTAGTCCATTATTAATTGCATTTTGAAGGCGCTGATTAAGAATTTGTTTTTGATATATTGAAAACTTTGTATTGTTTTGTTCAAAAAAGTGGGGAAGTTGAAGTCCTTTCTGCGCATCAATATCCATTAGTTGTATCAGTTCTGCGATTTGTCCCATGATCTTCTTTAATCCTAACTTAAAAATAACCTTAGAAAAGAAGTTTGTTGGTATGAATCCCATGTATATGTGGATGGTATTCTCCTCGAAATAAAAAATGCTATGGTTCTTTTTTGCGAAGCCATGAATGTAGTCTCTGTCCACTACAATACTTTCGCCACGGACCCATTTCCATGGATATTCAATCCAACTTTGGGGGAAGCCAAGACTCTCTGTGGTGATGATGAGATTTCCATCTTTTTCAAATTCGTCACGATTGGCCATTCCTAGATAGCGATTAATTCTTGAAGTATCTGAAAGCCATGACCAAAGTAAATTGATATCTCCAGAAACAGGGACCGAGATGATGTGCTCAATAATTTCTTCTCTGTTATCACTTCTTGTTGGCCATGGGTACTTCTCAAGTAGTTCAATGATTCGCACTGATCTTATCCTTATTTTCGGAGCTATAATGTGTATACTTTTTCGACAGTTTCTAAATAAAAATGAAGAATTTTCAACTTGATTGAGACAATTCCTGAGCAATTATATATTGTATGGATGAAGAACTATCTCCTACTAATTACTTTGCTAACGTTTGGGCATTCTTATGCTTCAGACTACCTTTTAAACACTGAGAAAAAGTGTCATGGTTACAGTAGTGTATCAGTTGGATCTCGCGCGGATAATTGTATCGGGTTAGTTGTTGATAAAGGTGAAGGACTTTCGAAGCCACGGAAAATAGTTCAGGTCAGTCGCTCTAAATTTATTCTCACTGATATGGTGAACTGGAATCCTAATCGTGGAGTTCTTTGGTTGTTGGACACATCGAAATCTCAAGATGAGGGAAGACTAACAAAGATATTCTCTGGCCTTAATCTTCCACATGGTCTTCGAATTGGTCATGAAGGCTTAATTTACGTTGGAGAAGCTCATCAAATTTTTCGTTTTAATTTAGATAATCCTAATGAAACAAAAGAGACGATTATTTCTAATCTACCAACAGGTGGAAAGCATCCACTAACAGAATTTTTAATCACAAAAGACAATCGTATTATTGTTAATGTCGGTGCACCAAGTGATCAATGCCTCGATGAAAAAGGCAGACCAATATATCCATGCCTTGAAGCTAAAAGCGAAGCTCTGATAAGAGAATATTCAATTGATAATGAGGGCAAGGTTAGTCTTCTTGGTAATCTTGCTTATGGTCTTCGAAATTCGATGGGCCTTATTGAAAATGGACAAGGAGATATCATCCAGTTTAATAATGGTATGGATTTTAGTGACGAAGATGGACCAAATGAAGAAATTAATCTTATTACAAAAGATGCCCACTACGGTTGGCCATATTGTTATGAGAATGGAAAGTTAAACGATAATTATAAGAGAACATTTTTTAATAGAAGAGTTCCAAAAATTGATTGTTCAGACTATGCCAATCCTATTGGCCTACTACCTCCACACTCGGCGCCTCTTGATGCCCAAGTTTATGATGGTGAGATGTTTCCAGAGTTAAAGGGAAAAGCGATTGTTTCTCTCCATGGTTATAAACCAACAGGGCAAAGAGTCATTGCTGTTGATGTCGAAGGAGATGAGAATATATCATCTTTTGAAGAGCTTGTTTTTGGTTGGACAGCAGTTGAAGGGATAAGAGCTAAAGGGGCCCCAGTTGGACTGGAAGTTGGTAGTGAAGGAGAAATTTACTTTGTTGATGATAAGAATAAAACAGTTATGGTTCTAGCAAAGGGAGAGGCAAATACCTCTTCAGGAACAACTATTCAACGAGTTGACTTAAGTTCAGAGTCAGTTGATAAGTTTAAAAAAGTTCAAGAGCAGGTTTTAAAAAATAAATGTGTCGCCTGCCATTCAAATTTTGCGGGAGAAGCAAAAGAAGTGGCGAAAAATCTAGTTCGCTCAGGTCTTGTGAAGCCAGATCCTCTAAATAGTGAGTTTTACTTACGCATGTCTGGTGAGAGTGAAAATATGGCAATGCCACCTGGGAATAATGATATAATCACTCAAGATGATCTGGAAGTTGTTAGAGAGTGGATTGACTCACTCTAGGGTGAATCATTATGAATAAAGAAAAAATTAAATCTATTGTTGCAATTCTTGGTGGGCTTTTGGGTCTTCTCTACATCCTCAATCCTGGAGCGGGTGTTTTTGAGCTCATTCCAGATAATATACCATTTATTGGTAATCTCGATGAGGGAGCAGCCGTTCTGCTAATACTTGGTTGCTTGCGTCACTTCAATATTGATCTCACGAAATATTTCAAAAGATAAAAATTAATGTTATAAATTCCTATGGAAATTATTAGAAAGTACAAGCGTAATGACTGGTGGGATCTTCTCATTGTTATTGAGCAGGAGCTTGAACGCTCTCCTGTGAAAGAAACTTTTATCGATCTTTTAGATGAGCTTCGATGGCGTAAAGTTGAATCAATTTCTGAAGGGGCTTCATTTAAAATAAATGCCCCGGCCAAAGACCTCCTCGAGCGATTTGAAAAGATGATGGAGGAGAACCCAAGCTTCGCAACTGATGAAGATTTGCAAGAAGCAAAGTCAATTGTCGCTGAAATTACTAAGAAAAGGAAAATGGAATGAATAAGAGTTTAGTTACAAATTTATTATCAATTGTTCTAATTGGTGTTGGCTATATTTCACCAGTCTATGGTCCACAGTTGAAAACGATGGGGCTATACGCATTCTCTGGAGCGATTACTAATTGGCTCGCGATTCATATGCTATTTGAGAAGGTTCCTGGGCTTTATGGCTCAGGAATTGTGACAGAGCGATTTACTGAATTCAAGCAAGGCATTCGAAATTTGATGATGAATCAATTCTTTACTAAAGAGAACTTTGAAAAATTTATGAAGAGCAATTCACAGAGTTTGTTGAAGATTGAAGAAGAGTCTGTGATGGCCGCGATTGATTTTGACAAGGTATTCACAAAGCTCAAAAGTGCTATTATGAATTCACAATTTGGTGGAATGCTTGCAATGTTTGGCGGAGAAGCGGCCCTTGAGCCACTTAGGCCTCAGTTTGAAGCAAAGTTTAAAGAAATCATCGCTGAGATGCTACAAGATGAAAACTTTATTTCTAATTTAACCCAAAAAGGGGAGCAGAGCACGAGTATGTCTGACAGTGTTGAAGAAATGGTTGACGGTAGACTTAACGAACTTACACCTGTAATGGTTAAAGAAATAATTCAAGAGATGATTAGAGAACACCTTGGCTGGCTCGTTGTTTGGGGCGGAGTCTTTGGAGCACTAATCGGACTTGGAACTACATTTATCTAGGTATATATGACAGAACAAAAAAACAATCCTTTACATGGAAAGAGTTTGAAATCTATTCTTGAAGAACTAGTTGAAAAATTAGGCTTCGAAGAGCTTGGGAGGGTTGTAAAAATTAATTGTTTTATAAATGATCCAAGTATTCAGTCGAGCTTGAAGTTTCTAAGAAAGACACCTTGGGCAAGAGAGAAAGTTGAGAAGCTCTATGTAAGGCTTCTCAACATGGATAAGTAATTTGATTAGAGGTCGTTGAATCTCTCATCAAATTGAATATTGTGATAAACCTTAATAACATCTTCATCTGATTCTAGATTATCAACAAGCTTCATAATAGTTAGATAAGTTTCATCATCAACTTCTTTAAAAGTTGTAGGAACTTGCTCAAGTGAAGCTTCTTCTGGTTGAATTCCAATTTCTTCTAGCTTCTTCGTTACTGCTCCAAATACTTCCATTGGTCCTGTTACTGTGAAGTAACCATCTTCAACTTCGATATCTTCGGCTCCAGCATCAATCATCTCAAGAGTAAATTCATCCTCATCGATTTCGCCAACTGGAATTTCAAAAACGGCCTTTCTATCAAAAACAAATTGAAGAGAACCTGTTGTTCCAAGTGAACCACCAGCTTTCTTGAAGTAATTTCTAACATTGGCAACTGTTCTTGTGACGTTATTTGTAGATGCTTCTACGAATACTCCAACACCATTTGGCCCATAACCTTCATAAGTGATATCTTGGTAGCCGTCGTTATCACCACCAAGTCCTTTTTTAATTGCCTTATCAACATTGTCTTTTGGAACGTTATTCTTCTTACATTTTTCTAATGCAATTTTTAAAAGAAAGTTAGATCCTGGATCTTCTCCACCAGACTTTACAGCTTTTGTTACTTCGAAGAGAATCTTTGTATAGATCTGACTTTTAAGTTTATCTGCGGCACCTTTTTTCTTTTCGATGTTCGCCCATTTTCTTCCCATATATCTACCTCTGCTTTTTTTGGACATTATAGTAATGAAAAGGCCCATTAAAAAGACCTTTTTATTTAGCAGGTGCAAAAGAATTCGCACAATGCATTGTTTTAATGCTATATAGGGGCATGGACAATAAATTTAATAAACTAGCACTAAATAAAGAGCTCTTAAATAACCTAAAAGAGCTTAAATACAATGAGATGACGCCGATTCAGGCACTGTCTTTACCAATAATTATCAAAGGACAGGATATTATTGCAATGGCCAAGACGGGGAGTGGAAAAACTGCTGCTTTTGGCCTTGGGATCTTAAATAAGATTCATGTTCCAAATTTTGGTGTTCAGGCACTTATTCTATGCCCGACGAGAGAGCTTGCAAGTCAGGTCGCCGAAGAGTTGAGAAGACTTGCGAGGATGACAAAGAATCTGAAGGTTTTGACAATTTCGGGTGGAACTTCAGAGTATCACCAGGAGAAATCACTCTCGCATGGGGCCCATATTATCGTAGGGACTCCTGGGAGAGTTCTGAGACTTCTTAAGAAAAAATCGCTCAATCTTTCACAAGTAAATAGCTTTGTTCTTGATGAAGCCGATCGCATGCTGGATATGGGATTTATTGAAGATATCTCAAAAATTAATACCTATCTTCGTGAGAATGAACATCAGTCGATGTTGTTCTCGGCAACATTTCCTGAAGAAATTGTGGAGCTAAGTAAAAATATTCTTAAAGATCCAGTTGAGGTAAGTGTTGATGTTGAGCACGAAGAGACTTCTATTGAAGAAATTTTCTATGAACTTAAAACTCATAAAGAAAAAGATAAGGCCCTTTTAAAAGTACTTGGTGATTTTCAACCTGAGCGTGCAATTATTTTTTGTAAGACTAAGAAAACATCCGATGATGTCTCAAATTTTTTACAAGATAAAGGGATTGCAGCTTTGAGTATTCACGGAGACCTTGAGCAGAATGAAAGAACAGCAACTCTTGAGATGTTTGCCAATAGTTCGCTTTCCATTCTTGTTGCCACTGATGTCGCTGCGCGAGGGATTGATATTAAGGAGCTTCCCTTAGTTGTAAATTACGATATTACTGACGATCCAGAGGTTTATACCCATCGTATCGGAAGAACTGGCCGTGCAGGAAATCAAGGTGTCGCAGTTACTTTTAATGTTGAATATGAAGCCCATAAAATTGATCGAATTAGTGAATTTAAAAATAAAGATATACAGGTTGTGAAACTTGAAGAATTTGATGCAACCGAATACTTAGTACATCCTCCAATGTCGACAATCTATATTTCTGGTGGAAAAAAAGATAAACTTAGACCTGGTGACATTCTTGGGGCGATTGTTGGAGAAACACAACTTGGGGCTGATATTGTGGGTAATATTAGTATCTCAAATATCGTAAGCTTTGTTGCTATTAAGAAAGAACATGCAAAGCTTGTAGTTTCCAAACTTCAAAATGGAAGAATTAAGAATCGCCGCTTTCGAGTGGGGTTTGCGTAGTATTCTAAGAGGTATACGTGTTAGGGATTTTTTTAATTGGTTTGATTCTAAGTGCTGATTCATTCTCGGCAGCACTTGCAATGGGCTTTCGCCCTTTTACTTTTAAAGATGCATTACGATTCGCTTGTGCTTCAGGTGGAGCCGAGGCCCTTTCATCTCTTGTTGGTGCTATGGCCGGGGCAAAAGTGGTTGCTCGTTTTGCTGATGTCGATCATTGGATAGCTTTTGTCTTATTACTCGCTGTCGCTCTTCATATGCTTTATGAAGGAATTGTGGAGTTTCGCGCTAAAGGAGATAGTCACGAAGGAGAGGAGAAAAAAGAATTTCATAGTTTTCTTAAAATCTTAGTCGTTTCATTTGCAACAAGTTTGGATGCCCTAGGAGTTGGCGTTGGACTTGGGGTTATGCAGGACTCTATAACTCCTTATATTGTGTCAATTGGAGCTTGGGCATTTATTTCGACGCTTCTGGGGTTATATTTGGCGAAGAAGGTTTCGACAAAGTACGCTTCAATCGCCTCAATTACTGGCGCAATAATTTTAATTGGTATCTCAATTAAGATGCTTGAAATCTAGTCGTTTTCAATAATTTTTATTTTTCACAATATATTGTTATTTTTCATGTATTCTATCTTGTGTGATCAATTGAAGGTACTAATTTGAAAAACATCATTTTATTCGTAGTTTTGACTTTAAGCATGAGTTCTTTTGCTCAGAATAAGCTCGTACGTGTAACTGGCCACCCCGATTATCCTCCAATTATTTGGTATTCTGAAAAAGACGACAAGTTAAAGGGAGTAGCCGTTGAGCTTCTCGAGATTATTTTTAAAGGTAGTGAGTATAAAATTTCATTTGAGCATGTAGCTACGTGGGGACGTGCTCTTGAGGAAGTAAATCAGGGGCGTATAGATATTCTTCTTCCTCCTTACTTAAACGAGGAACGCAAAAAGATATACCACTTTTCAGAAAAGCCATTCATGGAAGATCGAACAGTACTTTTTTTGAAGAAAGGCTCTAAGCTTAGCTTCAAAGAGTTAAAGGATCTTTCAAGTTACCAGGGTACCGCAATTATTAATGATAGTTTTGGCGATGAGTTTGATAAGGCATCAAAATCTATCTTGAAAATTCAACGTCTTGCTAAGACTGAGCAATGCTTTCGCTTTTTGTTACGTTCTCGTGCAGACTACCTTGTCGCTGGTTATAGTGCTGGTCTTTCTGTTGCCAAGCTGATGGGGATTGAAAATCAAATAGCTGTATATCCTGTGCCAATCATTAAAACGGGAATGTTCATGGCCCTATCAAAAAAATCTAAAATTCCAAGTGAGCCTCTGATGAAGCTGATTAATGAGAAAATTCTGGAGATTGAAAAGACTGGTCTTATTAGAGAGCTTGAGATCAAGTATGAAGAGATCTATCAAAATGAATAAAATCAGTGTCTAATTTTTTTACACCTATTAGAAATAATTCACTCTAAGATTCTCCTAAGTTCTATTCTGGTAGCATAAAACCAACTATTAAATTATTTGGAGACATCATGAAAAAAATCTTTCTATTAGGAATGACACTACTTTCTTTTAATTCTTTTGCTGGAGAATTCTTATCAAACCAGGAATGTATCTCAGTCTATCGTGATGGTTACCTTGAGCTAAGAGATTATACAGAATCATTCAACGAAGGAAGAATTGATAATTGGTCTTATTCAACTCTCGTTGCTGGTGTGTCTACTGAAGTGAGTGTACATCGCCTCGCTTGTCTTGCTGTAGAATCACCTGCAAATACAAAGTGTGTGGAGGGTTATAAAGAAATCTATAAGGGACTTAGATCCAAAATTAAACTAGGTTCAATTATATCAGGAAACCAAAAGAAAGTTGGTTTCACCGAAAGTATGCAGACTGTGATAGACACTGAATTAGTTGAGAAGAAAGATGAATCAGTTATTGGAAAAATCTCAAACTTCTTGAAAATTGGAAAGGGAACAGTTGTTGAAGAGGTAAAGAAAGCTCGTGATATTACGTTAGTTGAGTACCTTGACCAAAAATGTGATCAGTAGCAATTCATTTTTACAGGTTTTCAAGGTTTTGATTGCTTAAGGCCTTGAAAACTTGTACATATCAGCCATGAAAGAAAATAATCAATTACCAATTACAGCGTGGCTTCCAACGACGATGAAGGAAGTTAAAAAAAGAGGATGGAGTGAGCTCGATGTTGTCATCGTAACAGGGGATGCTTATGTCGATCATCCGGCGTTTGGTAATGCGGTTATTGGAAGAATTCTTGAAAGTTATGGTTTAAAAGTTGCGATTATTGCACAACCTAACTGGCAGGATGACCTTCGTGATTTCAAAAAGTTTGGTCAACCGAAATTATTCTTTGGAGTAACTTCGGGGAATATGGATTCAATGGTTAATAAGTACACTGCTGGAAAACGAGCGAGATCAAAAGACGCTTATACACCAGGTGGGGATGTTAATTTTAGACCTGACTATGCAACGACAGTTTATACAAAGATCTTGAAAGACCTTTATCCTGACTGCCCAGTTATAATTGGTGGTATTGAAGCATCTTTAAGACGTGTTACTCACTATGACTTCTGGCAGGATAAATTACTTCCAAATATTCTCACTCAATCTGGAGCAGACCTTCTTATTTATGGAATGGGTGAACAGCCTCTAAGAGCTATTACAACAGAAATGCTGGCCGGAAAGAGAATAGAAGAATTAAAAGATATTCCTCAAACTGGATACCTTGTTCCAATAAAAGAAAAGCTTTCAACTTCAAAGGGCTGGAAAGATCTTGAACTTTCAAGTCATGAGCTATGTCTTAAAGACAAGAAGGCCTATGCAAAGAATTTTAGATTCATTGAGTTTGAGTCTAATAAGCAGTATGCAAATCGTCTGATTCAAAATGTTGGTAGTGATAAGCTCGTTATTAATCCTCCATTTCAAACAATGACCGAGTCAGAGATTGATGCTTCATTTGATTTGCCATATACAAGACTTCCTCACCCAAAATATAAGAGCAGAGGACCGATTTCAGCTTACGAGATGATTAAATTTTCTCTTAATACACACCGTGGATGCTTTGGGGGTTGTAGCTTCTGTACGATCTCTGCCCATCAGGGAAAGATGATTGCTTCCCGATCCAAAGCATCTGTCGCGAAAGAGCTAAATGCAATTACTAAGATGGAAGATTTTAGAGGTACTATTTCTGATATTGGTGGACCATCTGCAAATATGTATCAGATGAAAGGGATTGATCAGGATATTTGTGATCGTTGTGCAGCTCCGTCATGTATTTTCCCTCGTGTTTGTCGTAATCTTGATACAAATCCAGAAAAGATGATAGATCTTTATAAGATGGTTAGAGAACACAAAGATGTGAAGCACTCTTACGTATCTTCTGGTCTAAGATATGATCTCATGTTTAATCCTAAATCAAAACATCCTGTACAGGATGAAAAATATGTTGAAGACCTTATCTCTCACCATGTTTCTGGCCGCCTGAAAGTTGCTCCAGAGCATACTGAAGATCATGTTCTTAAGTTTATGAGAAAACCAAGCTTTGAATATTTTAAGAAATTCAAAGAAAGGTTTGAAGAAGTAAGTTTTAAGAAGGGATTGAAACAAGAAATTATTCCATATTTTATATCGTCACATCCTGGTTGTAAGCCTGAGGATATGGCAAAGCTAGCAATTAAGACTAAAGAGTTGGGATATAAACTAGAGCAGATTCAAGACTTCACTCCAACTCCAATGACGCTTGCTACTGAAATTTACTATTCAGGTTATCATCCTTATACACTTGCAAAAGTTGATACTGCGATTTCTCTTAACGACAAGACAATGCAAAGAAATTTTTTCTTCTGGTATAAGCCTGAGAATAAGAATTTGCTTCGAAATGTCCTTGCGAAGTGGAAGAGATTCGATCTTTCAAAAGAACTTTTTGGATAAGAAAAATGTCTTCTGGATTAAGTCAACGTCTCAAGGCTATCTCATCTCTTGTGCAGAAGAATTATACTTCGGTATGGGATATATGTTGTGATCATGGAAAGCTAGGTCTTGAAATCTTGAAAAGAGATAAGTGTGAAAAACTTTTCCTTGTCGATTGTGTTGAATCTATTATGGCCAATCTCAAGTATCTTCAATCCGAGCAAGTAGATGTCATATGTAAAGATGGCGCCTTCATTGATAATCTTGGTTCAAACTCTCTTGTATGTATTTGTGGTGTTGGGGGTGAGGAAATGATTCACATTCTTGAGGGGTTAGAGCTTCGAAATGATCTTCGCGATACAGACTTTATTTTAAGCCCTCACAATCAGGCCTATAAGGTGAGGAGCTATCTAAGAAGTAGAGGTCTTAACAAATTATCTGAGCATTTAATTACCGATCGTTCTTGGACCTATGAGGTTTTATTTGTGGGCCATCAATATAATGAGGAAGTTTCTGAAATAGGTGAAGAGTTATATCTTAATAGCTGTGACACCAGTTTGAAGCATCTAAAGAAGATCACTAAGCATTATCACAATACAAAAGAAACAATAGCGTCTAAATATAGCGCACTCTTAACTAAGCTCACTTAGTTTATCTAAAAATATTTTTCCATATGTTTTGAGTTTCTTAGGACCAACTCCGTACAGTTCCTCTAGTTCGGAAAGATTCGTCGGGCGTTTTCTTGCCATTTCAAATAAGGTCTTATCTGGAAAAACCTTGAAGCTTTGGGTGCGTTTTTTCTTAGCTATTTGAGTTCTGAATTCTTTTAGATAGTTGTAGATAGCAAGATCAGAATTGTCGACAGGCAGTGCAAGTTCAGTTTGATTCGAAGTTCTTGTGCTTGTCTTCTTAGTTCGTCTTGTTGTTTTCTTTGTCGCCTTCTTCTTTGTTCGCGCGGCAGTTGAAGATGTCTCTGAAGTCGATTTTGGTGGAGCAGTCTTATTATAATCAGCTTTTAGAATAACTTGTTTCTTGTCCTCAAGTACATCAATTGCAGTTGCAGTGAGGCGTAGTTCGGAGCGACCATCCATTACCATCTTGAGATGTCCAATCGCAATTAGTTGTCTAAAGATTGAGTACCAAAGAGTTGAGTCGTGAGCACTTCCAGCATTAAAGCTTGTGATATGATGATGTCCATTTTTTTGAATGACTGGTGTAATAACTCCTTGGAGAACATCCACGACATATTGAATATTATACTTTTGTCCAGTTTCGTAAACAGCGTGAAGGGCAAGCTTTGCTAACTCTGTTGCATCAATAGTTTTGGCAACGGGAGAAAGACAACTATCGCAATTATGACAAGGTCCTTGATAGAAGTCTTCAAAGTAATTTAGTAGTACTTCTCGCTTACAACTTGTCGTCTCACAGAAACCGAGTATGGCATCGAGCTTTTCATCGTTAACTCTTTTCCTCGGACCAGAGCGAACACCCTTGTTAGTAATCTTTCTAAGTAGAACAAGGTCTTGCATCCCGTAGAGCATCCAGGCGTGTGAAGGTAGCCCATCTCGTCCTGCTCGACCTGTTTCTTGGTAATATGACTCAAGGCATTTTGGTAGATCCATATGTGCCACAAATCTTACGTCTGGCTTATCAATACCCATTCCAAATGCAATCGTTGCGACGATGATAATTCCTCGCTGCTTGATGAAAATTTCTTGAGCTCGATCACGATATTTTTGTGACATCCCTGCATGGTAGGCAATTGCGTTGTAACCTTTTTTAACAAGCTTTGCTGCAACTTCTTCTGTGCTCTTCCGAGAAAGACAGTAAACAATTCCTGTCTCGCCATGATGTTCAGTATCAATGAAGTCGATGAGACGATTGAAGTTATCTTCCTTTGTGCCTTTTTTTTGAATCGTGTACTTAATATTTGGCCTATCGAATGAGCTAATAAAAACTTCAGCTTCATAGAGGCCAAGAGAGCGAATGATTTCATCTCTTGTCGCAAGACCGGCCGTTGCAGTTAGTGCGACTAGTGGAACATTTGGAAAGGTCTTAGAAAGAGCACCCAGTTCCATATACTCTGGACGAAAGTCATGTCCCCACTGAGAAACACAGTGAGCCTCATCTATGGCAAAGAGAGAAATTTCAATACGTCTTAATATATTAAGAAGAAAATCAGATTTAATTCTCTCTGGTGAAACATAGAGAATTTTAATATTTCCATCGAGAAGAGATCGTTCGATTTCTCTTTGCTCTGTCGGTGTGAGTGATGAATTTAAAAAAGCAGCTTCAACCCCTTTTTCAATCAATGCATCGACTTGGTCTTTCATTAAAGCAATTAGAGGGGAGACAACTATGGCCGTTCCAATTCTAGAGAGGGCAGGAATTTGGTAGCAAAGCGATTTTCCTCCACCTGTTGGCATGAGAACGAGGGCACTGCGACCATTGATTACTGTGTTAATTATTTTTTCTTGATTGCCACGAAATTCATCGTGGCCAAAAACTGATTTTAAGATTTCTCGAGCGTCACTGATATCACTCAAGCGATTTTTCCCACGCTAGGCAGTCTTCGATTACACTCTTAAACGTCTTACTCTTTGCGATAAGTGTTCCCTTATTCTCTCCACCTTTTTCGGTGCAACCACCATGTGTATGAATACCAATTATTTTACCTGTTGCGACTGAGATAATTGAAGAACCAGAGTTTCCACCCATGGTGTCGACATTATGCTCTAGTAGAGATTTTGCTCCCCAAGTTCTAGTCTTAAGAATTTCACCTTTATGAGTTTGCTGGGCAAGGTTATTTGTCATATCCGCTCCATCTAGACCATAACCCGTGATAGAAATACTTTCTCCTCTTGATGGTTTGTCCTTCAAGTCAACTTTGTAAAATCCTTGAACATCACCTGGATAATTCCCAGTGATTTTATTTGGAAGGACTCTAATTACTGCCCAATCTCTTCCTGGTCCGCTATTTTCATAACGTAGGAAATCTTTTGTTCGATAGTAAGTATCTTCTGCGGAAGAGGCTTGAGGTTGTCCATTAATAGATCTTGGAACATTAAAAGATAACTTCTCTAGAGCATCAACACAGTGACCAGCTGAAATAGCGCACGAGCGTCCAACCATTGTTACTGTACATCCGGCCACACCCTTCATTTCAGAGGCACGTGCTATTCTTGTATCATAAGATGGTTCACGATTATCCGAGGGACCACAAATTGTTTTATCATTTGCTAGGGGTGAAGTTGCAATTAACATTGCTATAAGTGTTGATTTCATATTCTTGTCCTTGATTATTAATATCTATTATTTCTTTTTTTTCTTAAATTCGTCAAATTTTACCTTATAATAAGGTACGAGGAGAAATAAGATGGAAGTTGTTATTATTGGAGCGAGTGGTCTCGTAGGATCTCATTTAATTGAAGAATTAGCACTTGATCCAAAAATTAAAAATATAAAAATAATCACCCGTCGTCTCTTACGTCTTAATCACCCGAAGTTTGAGCAGTTTGTTCTAATAAATTTTTCTACTACTGAAATTGAAAATTTAGATATCAAAGGCGATGTTTTTATTTGCACTCTTGGGACAACAATTAAAACAGCTGGAGATCAAGAGGCATTCAGGCTTGTCGATTACGATTATGTAGTTTCTTTTAGTCGTCTCGCAAAAAAGAGTGGAGCAAAGTCTCTATTTATTAATTCGTCTTTAGGGGCCAACGCAAATTCTAAAATTTTCTATAATCGTGTAAAAGGTGAAATGGAGAATGCTGTTAAAGAATGTGGTGTTGAATCAATATACTTCTTAAGGCCATCTCTTTTGATAGGGAAGAGGAAGGAGTTTAGGGGCGCAGAAAAGCTTGGAATCTTCTTCTATCTTATGACTGGATTTATTTTTCCTAAGAAAGTGCGAAAACTCCTTGGAACAAGGGTAATTCATTTAGTGCAATACGTTCATAAAGAGCTAAAATTCCTACAAAAAGGGGTCCATATCGTGTCAGATTTTCAATAATCTGACTTCTTTCGCTTTTGTGTTGCAGTGGTCAATGTTGTATGCTAATTATTGGCTTGTTAACAATGCAACTGTTCCGAGATTTTTCCCAGATTTTCTGTCTAACTTCTCAAGAGCGTGGTGCTATAAACCATTTAAACGAGAGGAGATATCGAAATGGGTAAAAAATTATATGTTGGAAACCTTCCATTTTCTGCAACTGAAGAATCACTACTAGACGCATTTTCTGCGTGTGGAACTGTAGATTCTGCAAAACTAATCATTGATAGAGAAACAGGTAGAAGCAAAGGTTTTGCTTTTGTTGAAATGTCTAATGATTCAGAAGCACTTGAAGCTATCGAGAAACTTGATGGTCAAGATTTTGGTGGACGTACAATGAGAGTAAACGAAGCTAAGCCAATGGAGCCACGTTCAGGTGGATTCGGTGGTGGAAATCGTGGCGGTGGAAACCGTGGCGGTGGATTTGGTGGCGGACGTTACTAAGATCTAATTTTCACAAGGTTCCGACAAGTACTTCTGTATTTGTTGGAACACTTTTCAAAAGTACCTATGAAAGAATTCAAATTAAATAATGTCGACTTTATCCCTTTATGTGATCTCCTAAAAGCAACTGGACTATGCCAAACAGGTGGTCATGCTAAGCTAGTGATTGGAGAAGGTGAGGTAACGGTTGACGGTCAAGTAGAGACTCGTAAGAGATGTAAGATCAATGCTGGTCAGACAATTTCTTTTGCTGGTCAAGAAATCAAAGTTCTAAAATAATTTCATTGCCTAGACAAGCTTCTGTATAAGTCATAAAATTTTGTGACGAGGAGTTTTTATGTCTGATGAAACAGTTTTTACAAGAAAAATAGATACTGGCTACAGAGAACCAGAAGTTAAAATAGATTATAGCGATTTTAAAAAAGTTATCGATTCAAGAAGAAGTGTGCGTGTCTTCAGTGATGAAGTTGTTCCTGATTCTGTGATTGAAAATGCTTTAGATGATGCTCTTAAAGCACCAAATTCTTCAAATCTTCAGCCGTGGCAATTTGTTTGGGTGAAAAGTTCTGAAGCAAAAAAGGAATTGGCAAAGTATTGCTTTTCACAAAATGGTGCACGCTCTGCTAATCATCTTATTGTATGTATAGCAAAGACTGGAACATGGAAGGAGCACTGTGCTTTAACTATTAAGCAAATGGAAGCTAGTGGAGCTGACATTCCTGATGTTGTTCGCTCATATTACACAAAGCTTGCTCCATCTGCTTATGGAATGATGGGACCTTTTGGAGTTTTCTCACCAATTAAGTGGCTTCTTTATAATATTCTTGGAATTACAAAAGTGATGATTCGCGAACCAGTTTGGCCGAGTGATTTAAAAACATGGGCAGTGAAGTCGACAGCTCTTGCATGCGAGAATCTCATGCTTTCTGTTCGAGCTCAAGGCTATGACGCTCTACCAATGGAAGGGTTTGATGCAAAGAGAGTACGTAAGATGTTAAAGCTTTCTTGTAAGGATCATCCAATGATGGTGATTGGTGTCGGTCAAAGAGCATCAAATGGAATATATGGTCCACAGATGCGCTTTGATAAGAGCCGATTTATCTCGAAGGTTTAGGAAATGGGCTCGGGCCAGTTGAATTTTTCTCTGGTCTTTCTGGCCTTGGTCCTCTCATCTTAGTGATAAGGCCATTAAGAAACTTTCTTAGAACCTGATCTCCACATTCTTTATAATTTGGATGGTCTTCTTTACGAAATAGGGCCGATAGTTCGGTCTTTGTCATTTCAAAATCTGATAGTTTGAGGATATCAATAATATCAGTATCTTTGAGAGAAAGAGCTACACGAATTTTCTTTAGAATATCATTATTTGTCACAATTATTTCCTTTCTAGGTTTTCTACTATTTTTGAATTTTCTTCGCAATGAATATCTTTTAAATGACTAAAGTTTTCAGTGTTTTAACCGATAAAAACACTATGGAATACATTTTAAATAACGCTCTTTTAATAGGGTCTATTTTATTACTAATTAGCGTTTACTTTAGTAAGTCTTCATCACGATTTGGACTTCCTATACTTGTATTCTTTCTCTTTGTTGGAATTGCTGCTGGAAGTGAGGGGATAGGAGGCATTGCCTACGAAAACTATGAACTTACTCACTCTCTGTCTCTTCTCGCAATCTGCCTTATTATTTTTTCAGGTGGTCTATTAACAAAGTCTCAAGATATTCGACCTGTCCTACGCAGTGGAATCTCCCTATCATCTTTGGGTGTTGTTATTACGACGGCCTCAATTGGTATTTTTTGTTATTATTTATTTTCGGTACCTATTTTTGAATCTCTATTAATTGGTGCAATTCTTTCTTCAACTGATGCTGCTGCAGTTTTCACAGCGTTTAGAGATCGAAACTTCCAAGTTTCAAAAAATGTTCGCTATACTCTTGAATTAGAATCGGGGAGTAACGATCCTATGGCCTATCTTTTGGTCACGGTTTTCCTTGGGTTTTATCAACAGAAGATGTCTTTTAATTTTGATACTCTTCAGTTCTTTGTTGCGAATCCTATTATCGGTTTTTGTGGAGGAGTTGCTTTTTTTAGACTCTTTAAATTTTTAAATGATAAAGTACTACTTGATTTTCAAGGACTATATCCTGCCGTTGCATTGGGCTTTGTTTTCTTAACATATTCAACAGTGACGCTATTTCATGGAAATGGTCTTCTAGCCGTTTATCTTTTTGGCCTGAACGTTGGTAATTCAAAAATTCCTCATAAGAACTCACTTGTTTCTTTCTTTGATGGTATGTCTTGGCTGTGTCAGATAGGGCTTTTTATTATGCTGGGGATGTTGGTTTTTCCATCACGTCTATTAAGTATTGCTCCTGCTGGTTTTGCTTTAGCTCTATTTTCAATCTTTATTGCACGACCAATAGCTGTTCACATTTCCTTAGCTTTTTCTAAGTTTAAAATGAAGGAAAAGGCCTTAATATCGTGGGCCGGACTAAAAGGAGCGACTCCAATTGTGTTTGCAAGTTTAGTTGCTACTCATGTTGGAAATGAAGCAAATTTTATTTTTGATGTTGTTTTCTTTGCAGTTCTTGTCTCGGCCTTGATGCAAGGATCGACAATCAACTTTGTTGCAAAGAAGCTGGAATTACTTTTTGAGTGTGTCCACGATCCGGACTTTCCTGTCGATATGGAAGTTCTAGCACAGACCAAAAGTGGTATTGGTGAATTTCAAATTAAGGCAGAGGATTTTGCCGTTAACAAGAAAATATATGAACTTGGACTGCCAAGAGGTGCACGTATAATTTTTGTCAAGCGAAGTGGAAGCTTTGTCATACCTGATGGACAAACATCGTTAAAAGAGCATGATAAGATTCTTTTTGTGACGCAACAAAAAGAAGAGGTCGAATTGACCGTCAATGCTTTTAGTCTTGGTCTTGAAGAGCAAGCTATTATTTTGCCTGAAGATATTGCTTAGTTCTATAAAATTTACCGATTTCTTTATTTGGTACTCCCTTAATGTTAGTCTGGCTAAATGTGGACTAAAATTTTATCTATAATTGCTATTTCATCTTCTGTTTTTGCGGGCTTTGGGCCAGGATTCCCTGGTGGAATCGATATCGACCATGATCCTCGCTGGAAAGATCCGTACATTGTTCAGAGACTAAATGTTTCAAGTTGTATAATCGAACTATCAGATGAAAAGATATTATTAAATAAGAAGAAGTTCTCTCAAGAGGAGCTGTTTTTTCTAGTTTCTCAAACAGAGAAAGGAAGAGAGGTTGTTGAAAAACTAATTCCACTTCTTGAAAGTAATGCCGTCACAATTAAACATCTAAGTTATTCTCAGCGAAGACAGAGAGGGCTAAAGCCACAAACTGCGGCTCTTTATGATTTTACAGAAACCCCAGCTGCTATCTATGTTGATTTTGATGATGAGATTGGGCTTGTTTCTCATTTCTTTGTTCACGAAGCTAGTCATGCTCTTGATCCTCTTATTCCATTTGAATACGAACAAGATCTAGCTGAGTACGAAAGATATCGTGCTATTTATAATTCTTTAGGCCTCGATATAGAACCAATGAAAGAACTTACAGATGAAGAGTTAGAGTTAATCTCATCAGCTTATAGTAGGAAACAAAAACTTTCTCAAAAACATGCGTATCGTGCAGAAAGGTATGCTTTTGATGAACAAGGTATTCATACAAGAGAAGTTCTCGCTTCGGAGAACTGCTATCCAAGTTATATTGAAGAACACAAAGAAAAGAACGGTCTTAAGTTGACTTCTGAAACGCCTGATTCTCATATCTTTAATAGCTATGGTATTGACCCGAGCAATATCGAGTGATTACTTTTTCTTTTTTCTAATCCAAAGCTTTTTTGAAACTTTCGCAATAATAGTATTAGTATTATCGATTATATTAACTTCGAATACTGGCTCATCTTTTCCGTTTGCCTCAACTCTTTTGATAATTTCTTGGATCTCATTATCTGGGATTTGAAAGTGAGCATGAACCTGACCTTTTCCAGGTGAAATAAAGTCGATTGTCGCACTTTTATCCCATACAAGATATTCCCTACCAAGTTTGTTCATTGCAATCAGCATAAAGAAAGGGTCACACATTGAGTATAGTGAGCCTCCAAACTGAGTGCCAACATAGTTTTGATTTGTAATTTTCAATTTCATAGAAACATGAAAATTCGTGTAATCACCAGTTGGTAAATGTACTTTGATTCCAGCTCCTATGAATGGAGGATAAAGATTGATGAGTGTTGGAAACTTTTTTAGTAGTTTTTGCACAATTAATCTCCAATAAGGATATCTTCAAAGAAAGTTCCATATCCTGTTTCGTCATGAATCAAATGTATTTCAAGTATCCAAGTATTTTCAATTGGGTGAAAGTCAACCTCATCTAAAGAGCCACGATAGTGTATATGATGGGGAAAATCTCCAATGCGATGACCGGCCATTTTTGTATTTAATGTATAACCCATCTCTTTGGCGATTTGTGATGCTTTATCATAGAGCTGTGCACCAGTTATCGTTTCTTCTTTCCAAATTTTTGCTGTTTTATTGAAGACTTCTTTTGAAGCATTAGCTAAAAAATTAAATTTTTCTCCATTGCAGAACGTTTCACCATAGTCTGCTTCATGACCATCTAAAATAGGGCCAATATCGATAAAAAATACGTCATCTTCTTGAAGTGTAATACCTTCATCTGAAGTATCACGAAATGATTTGTTAGTATTGATTCCAATTCTAAATTTAGTTGGGTGCCAAAATTTCGTCGATCCAGCTTTGTTGAATACTCCTTCAAGACGTGTTTTGGCCTCGTTCTCTGTGATGCCAAGGGGAAGATTTTTTGCAAAATCTTTTACAATTTGAATCGTCTGAATACGTGACTTCTGCAGTATTGTATTGGAGAATTTTGAGCTGTTTGCTTCAAGTATTTTTTGAGTCATACTATATTATACATTTTTTTATAAGGAGATAAATATGAGATTTTCATTAATTGCTGCACTCGTTTGCTTGAGCATGAATACATATGCAAAATTTTCAAGTGAAGATAGTGTTCTTATTAATTTAACTGGTGGAAATACTGAACAAGAAACATATGCTCTGAAGTCTATTAATAAGTATGAAGTATCTTCAAAGCAAGCTTTCGAACTCCTGGGCAATTATAATTATGGTGAATCAGAAGGTAAAAGAAGTATTGAAAATTGGCTTGTCGGTTTAAGATACGACTATTCTCTTACTGAAACTAATGCAATGTTTTTAGGCCAATCAATGGAAGCGGATAGGTTTATTGATATTAAGAGAAGATATAATACTGACTTTGGTTATAAGCACCACTTTGTAAAAACAGATAACTTTTCATTACTTTCTGAGCTAGGTTATCGTTATGAAATCAGAAAAAATACAGATGAAACAGTTGCTGACAAAAAGACAAGTAAAGTACGTGCATACGTAGAAGCAAATCATAAGTATGATGAAAAAATAAGTTACAAATTCTGGGCGGAGTATGTTTCAAGTTTCTCTGAATCAAAAGATTACTTACTTAATTTAGAACCATCTATAATCGTAAATCTAACCTCAATTCTTTCTATGAAGTCAGCCTACCTTTGGAAGTATGACAATGCGCCTGTTGAGGGAAAAGGTAAGTCTGACTACAACTACACTTTGACTCTTATCGCAAAGTTCTAATACGCTTGAGGGGTTAGGTTATACCTAATCCCTTTCTTGCTTTCTTGTTCTCTCACTTTTCGTCCTATATCTTATCTTCATGGACACAAAGAATAATTCGCTAGATCTTCTAATCAAACTATTAAACATCGACTCTAAAACACGCAATGTTGCAGGGGTGAACAAAGTTCAGTCAATTGTCGAAAGTCAGCTGAAAGAATTAGGTTTTCAAATTAAACGACATTCAAACGCCGAATACGGTGATTTATTAGTCGCAGAATTTAAAGGGATGAAGAAAGAGTTTATCACTATGATTTGTCATGCTGATACTGTCTTTTCTCCATTAACTGATAATGTTCACTCAGAGCTAAGTGACGAGCGGTTGTATGGCCCTGGGGTTATTGATGATAAAGGTGGAATTTGTGTAATCCTTTCTGCTGTAAAATCATTTTTAAAGTATAATTCTTCTTTGATTTATGGACTAAGAATCGTTTCATCTCCTAATGAAGAGATTGGATCAGTTGGATTTCATGAAAAGTTTAATGAATTGAAAAAAGATTCTCCAATTATATTAGGCTTCGAGCCGAGTAATGAGAAGGGTGATATTATTGTCGGGAGAAAAGGAAATCGCTGGTACGACATTCATGTTACCGGACAAAAAGCTCACGCAGGTAGAACTTTTGAAGCTGGTGTAAATGCCTGCGGACAGCTAAGTTCCCAACTTCATGAAATAAATAAGCTAACAAACTTAGATAAAGGAATAACTGTCAACATCGGGAAAATATCAGGTGGTGATACTTATAATGTCGTGAGCGACGAAGCATATGGTCAATTAGATATTAGATTCTCGACATTCGAAGATCGAGATCATATTTGTGGTCAAGTCGAAGAACTTCTAGAAGACTCTAGTTTCGATGCAAATATCAAATTCAATGTGGTCGACGATTGTCCACCATTTCCAAAAAACAATACAACAAAAAATATTATTAATGAATATCTCGACATTATATACGAGTTGGAAGGAAGGAGAGTGTCTGCGATAAGTGTCGGTGGAGCATCTGATTGTAATCATTTTAGCTCTTCTGATAGTTTTATTATAGATGGTCTAGGTCCAATAGGTGGCGGTATGCATACTGACAGCGAGTTTATTGATCTAAAAAGTTTAAGAACTCGGGCAGAGGCAGTTGATAAATTACTGATGAGACTACAAAGAGTGTAAAAAAATATAAGGATTAAAAATGGAAATAAAAAAATATTTACCAAAAGAATTAAAAACAGCAGAAGTTCAAGAGTTAACAGAATTTTTATTTGTTAATCTTGATGAATTTAGAGACTCCAGAGAAGATATCTTGGAGTGCATTAACTACGTTGATTCGAGTCACTATGGTGGGAGCATTTACCTTTGTCGAGAAGAGGGGCGCTTACTTGGAGCAGTTGTTGTTAACAATACAGGAATGAAGAGATTTATTCCTGAGCATATCCTTGTTTATATTGCAGTGGATGAGAACTGTAGAGGAAAGGGAATTGGAGGAAAGTTACTATCTGCTGTTAAAGAAGATTTGAGTGGATCAATTGCTCTGCATGTTGAACCACATAACCCGGCCAAGAAGCTCTACGAGAGGGAAGGATTCACAAATAAGTACTTAGAAATGAGGTTCGCACAATAAATGGCACATATAAAACTTTATCGAGAGAGACTTAAGAAGAATTATGATGAATTAAAAAAGATTCTTGAGCGTGAAAAAATTGAGTGGGGAATTGTAACAAAGCTTTTGTGTGGAAATGAAAAGTTTCTTGAAGAAGTTATTAATCTTGGAAACCTCGAGCTTCATGATTCTCGCATTACTAATTTGAAGCGAATTAAAAAAATAAATAATGAAATTCAAACTGTATACATAAAGCCTCCCGCAAAGAGATATGTTAAGAGTATTGTTGAGTTTGCAGATGTCAGTTTAAATACAGAGCTTGAGACGATTCTCTTATTGAATGAAGAAGCACGCCGACAATCTAAAGTTCACAAAATTATTATTATGATTGAGCTAGGAGATTTGAGAGAGGGGATTTTAGGAAGTGAACTTGAAAATTTTTATTCAAAAATATTTGAACTCAAAAATATAGAAATTGTAGGGCTGGGAAGCAATTTTAATTGTCTAAATGGCGTGATGCCTAGCCAAGATAAGTTAATTCAGTTATCCCTCTATAAAAGCTTGTTGGAAGCACGATTTAATAAATCGATTCCATTTGTCTCAGGAGGATCAACTGTTGTTCTACCTCTCATTAGAAAGAAGACTGTCCCAAAATCTATAAATCACTTCAGAATTGGAGAAGCATTGTATTTTGGGAAAGATCTTATGTCTGGAAATACATTCTCTAACATGAGAGATGATGTTTTCGAACTCAATGCACAAATTATTGAATTAATGAAAAAGCCGATGACTCCATTTGGGGAGTTTGGTGAGAACCCATCGGGTGACATGTATGAACCCTCTGAAGATGAAGTCGTTAGCGAAAGTTATCGAGCGATTATTGATGTCGGACTGTTAGATGTTAATCCAAGCTTTATATTTCCACATGATGAAGCGATCAAAATAATTGGAGCAAGTTCAGATATGATCGTCCTCGATTTGGGAAATAACAAAAAAAAATATTCAGTCGGAGATGATTTGAAGTTTAATCTCAAGTATATGGGAGCCTTAAGTTTGATTAATTCTAAATATATCGATAAAACGGTAAGTTAGAGGATTTAACATATTTTGGTTCTTGTGTTAGGTTTAAACTAACAGAGGAAATTGTTTTGCAAAAATTAAAAGATATTAACTGGAATCATTTATATTACTTTTATGAAATTGCGCGAGCTCAGTCGTTGAAAAAAGCTTCAAGCTTTCTCGGCGTCACATCCGCAACATTGAGTGAACAGATAAAGAAACTCGAAGAAAAGTTTGGCCGTCGATTATTTGTTCGTGACTATAGGGGATTGACTCTAACTTCTGATGGAGAACTTCTTTTTGATAGAGCTCGACATATTTTCGAAGAAGGTAGCCGAGTTCTCGAATATTTTTCTGGTGATGTGGTTGGTGGCTATCCTGTTGCTGTAGGTATTGAAGAAACTCTCTCCTACGATCTTTCAATTGAATTCGCCTCTCAATACTGGGATTTATATACAAAGTATGGAACTGTAAATACTATTCGTCAGCCAGAGCATGAAACTCTTGTCGACAACCTTAAGCATGGAAATATTGATTGGGGTATTTCTTTAAAAAAACCAAAAGGTAAATCATTAGCCTACGAGATCATTGGATCATTCGAAGTTGTTTTTTGTTGCAGTGAAGATCTTTTTGATAAATTTAAAGACCCAAAAGATATTCTTGGAAATATACCATTTGCCCAAACTAGTTGGGATAAAAACGTGAATGAAATTATTTCTGATCATTTACGCTCTCATGGAATTGTTCCTAAGGAAAAAATTTACAGTGATCATCAAGAGTTTATTAAAAAACTCTGTGAACGAGGAAGATGTGTCATGTTTCTTCCATACAATCCTTTGAATGACTACCAAGGTTTAAAGACGTTCTCATTAGATCGTCCAATTAAAACATCTTTGTACGCAATTTGGAAGAAGAGTGAAGAAGGTATGATTCCTATTATCAAGCTCAAAGAGTTAATTCAGTCTAAATTGACAGAGGTACCTGAAAGGTATGAGGATATCGATTTTCAAATTGAGATTTCTGAAGTTTCAGACGAGCTATTAAAGTAATTCGATCAGTTCTGTATTTAGAAGTTTTTCTAAAAGACTCATAATCTCACTTTTCTTCATTTTACTAAATTGTAGATGAATACTGTTAATAATAGCCTCAGTAGAATTTTCACCATTACAGAGTTTCCATATCTCAGTGATGACAATATTTGTCGAATATGCCTTGCCTGAATTAGAAATTAGGAGGAAATTATTTTCGGTATTTTTAATAAGTTTTCCACTCTTCACAGGTATTTGTTTATAACTTTTTTCGTACATTGAATGACTCCTTTGAAACATCATAAAATGTAGATTCTATTAATTTAAGGTAAAAAATAGTTAGTTAGATAATACCTAATATAAACTGCTCCATCAAAATGGGGATAATTTATTTATTA